>NZ_BAXF01000073.1:0-8087 GCF_001310435.1 Arthrobacter sp. JCM 19049
GGCCGGGTGGCACCCCGCGCCCCTGCTCCTCCATCCAGCGCATCACCCCGTCGGCGGCTGCCAGGCCGAACGCCGAACCGCCGGTGAGCAGCACTCCATCCACGCGGGCCACGGTCTTTTGCGGGTGCAGCACATCTAGTTCCCGCGTGGCCGGGGCACCACCGCGCACCTCATAGGAGCCCACGCTGCCCTCGGGCAGCTCGATGAGCGTGCATCCTGTCATCGCCCGGGGATCGCTCCAGTGCCCTACCCGGACGCTGAATGCTGATCCTTGCCCGGTTCGCCGCCGCAGTGGGCCCGCCAGGGCCGGTGCTTCCTCGCGCTGCATTCCAGTCTCCTCATTCCACCGTGCACTCCTGTCCATGCTTCTGCATCACCGGCCCGCTGTCTAGGGGGTTCAGAGGGCCGGGAACACCTCTCCAGGCGTTGATCTGGACGGCAGAGCACGGCTTTCGCTGGCGGCGCCACCCGGGTCATGCACACGAGCGGTGTGTGGCGTGACGTGTTGGGTGCGCGCCTGGTGTTGCTAGTAGGTGTAGAACGGAGCCGCTGGCGATGCCGAGCTTGCCTTGGTCGATGTAGTTTTCCTTCAGCCAGGCCGCCAGCTTCTGGTCCTTCTCATCGCCGTGGGCGAGGATGTTGTACGGGGTGGTCAGCCCAATGACGTCGTAGATCTGGAACGGCCCCATGGGGCGCCGGTGGCGATCCGCCAGACCTTGTCCACGTCCTGCGGTTCGGCGTAGCCGCCGGCGGCCAGCTCCGCCGCGGCGTTGAGGAACGGAACTAGCAGTGAGTTCAGCACGTAGCCGGACTTCTCCTTGTACACCGGGATGGGCACCATCCCGATTTCGCTGGCAAACTGCACGATCTGTTCGAACACTGCCGGATCGGTGTCCGCAGTGCCCATGACCTCGGCGGTATTGAACTGCCAGATCTTGTTCGCGAAGTGCAGTGCCAGGAACTTCTCGGGCCGCCCGGTGAAGTCCTTCATCGCGCTTGGCAGCAGGGTGGAGGAGTTGGTGGCAAAGATCGCGCTTTCCGGCGCCACCGCTGCGAGCTTCTCATAGGTCTGCTGCTTAATGGCCAGGGCCTCGGGCACCGCTTCGATCACCAGGTCGGCATCGCGCACCGCGTCGGCTAGATCCGAGGAATAGCTCAAGCGGGTCAGCGCCTGGTCGGCCTTCCCCTCGTTGGCTCCTGCCACGGCCTCGGCCTTGTAGGTTTCCACAAGCTTGGCGAAGCGTTCCTTCGCACCGATCAGCGCCGTATCGGAGATGTCGTACGCAGTGACTTCGAAGCCGCTGTAGGCGCTCTGGAATGCGATCTGCGATCCCAGAACTCCCGTGCCGAGCACGGTCACCTTGTTGATGCTGCTCATAGCCTTACTCCTTTTCTTGATGACCGGTTGCCTTGTCTGCGGAACCGGCAAGTTTGTCGTGGTTCTGTCACCCGGAGGTACGGGCACCGGGGTCAGGTTCCAGATGGCAGGGTGGCCAGAACCCCGGCCACGATCTGGGACACCTGGTCGTTGAGGTCGGCAAAGACGTCCGCTCCGCCGTGTGCACCGGTCGTTGAACGGGCAATGGTCAGGTGCATGGCCGCGAAGATCGCGGCGCTGGCGACACGGATTGCCTGCGGGTCTTGGACCAGTCCGCGATCATCCGCTGCGGCCTGGATAACCGCGGCGATTGATTTCTCGATGCGGGACACCAGGGCCAGGCCTTCGGAGCGATAACGCTCTGCCGCGACCCCAAAGAGCAGCTCGCGCTGGTAGACGGCGCTGTTTTCGGCTTGCTGGCGGGCACGGGCCAGCGCTGGCTCCAGCAGCGACATGATGGCTTCGACGGGCCGATCTGACTGCTGAGCATGAGCTTCACCGGCTTCCAGGGCGGCACGAAATTCCTCGTTGTACACCATTAGCAGCAGTTCACTTTTGGAGGCCGCGTACCGGAACAAGGTGCCATCGGCGACGTCGGCACGTTTGGCGATTTCCTGAGTGGTCACGGCCCCGTAGCCGCGCTCGGCGAAAAGTTCCGAAGCGGCGCGGAAGATCCGCTCTTGTTTTTCTCGTGCATTGCGGTCCCGCCGCGACAACTGCGCCATGTCCTCACGATCCTCAATCAAATAATGAGTGAACTCATTTATGAGTGTACTCCGCTCTGGAGTCGAGTCAAGCAGTAAACGGCTTCCCTTAACTACTGCAGATTCATGGGAGCGCACCCGCGCGCCGGGCACGATCCGCTCGACGTTCTGCAAGTGCAGGGCGCAACAAAATAGACGACTCCATACCCTGCTCAGTCTGCGGGCCTCGGTGCACGTCTCCGGCTGATACTCACCGTATTCGTCATAGCCCCAACCTGGGCGAGCTGTCTCGAGGAAGGCTCATTCATGGGCCGCCCTGCAGGCACGGAAAACGACCATGGTGGCATTCGGCATCGCGTTGGCGGCAGCATCTGCGGCCGTACTGTTCCAGGCTCCATGCATCTACCAGCACATAAACTCCCGACAGGCATTTCGTAGCGGCAAACGCTGACGGCAGCACGCTATCGGCTACCGCGCCGAAGCCGGGCAAGCCTTTCCCGCCGGACCACCGAACGCCAGTCCGACGGAAAAGATCAGGCAAATAAAAAAGTCCCGAGGCATTTTGCGATGCCTCGGGACTTTTTACTGGTGGAGGTAAGGGGATTCGAACCCCTGACCTTCTGCATGCCATGCAGACGCGCTACCAACTGCGCCATACCCCCAGATGAAGGTGTGGTTGCCGGGGAATTTCTTCCCTTCGAACCGAGATAAAACTCTACCCGAACCTCCGCCCTGAACGCCAATCGAGCTCACGAGACGCTGCTCACACTGCACCCTTCCGCGTTCCACCCCAAGCTGGAAGAATGAGCGCGGGACAGTTCGCTCCCATGAGACGAGAGGGAAACCAATGACCGTTGCAATGACTCCCTACCTGCGCTACGGCGGAGTCGCCCGTGATGCGATGGAACTCTACCATTCGGTGTTTGGGGGTGAACTGAGTTTCATGACCTTCGCCGAAGGTGCCGGGGAAACCAACCCACAGGTAGCGGATCAGATCATGCACTCCTCGCTCTATGTGGATCGCGGGCTGCATCTGATGGCCTCGGACACTCACCCAGACATGAACGTCGGTCCCAATGGAACAATCGCCATCAGCGGCAGCGGTGAGGATGGGCCATCCGAGATCGATACGCTCAAGGAATGGTGGTCTAAGCTCAGCAAGGACTCACACATCGACATCCCGCTGGAGCAAGCACCCTGGGGTGACTACTTTGGCCAGCTGACCGACCGCTACGGGGTCACCTGGATGTTCAATATTGGAGCGGACGCCAGCCAGTAGGCTTGCGCTGAATCAAGGAAGGGTGGTTCTTCGGCCTTAACCGGAGAACCAACCTTCCTCATCTACGGGACCGTGGGCGTCGCGCCGCCTCCATACCCGTCAGGATCTACCGAGCGGAGGATTCCGTCTCAGCCAGTGCTTCCCGGCCGATCTTCAGCCCGAGCTTGCGCGAGCGATATTCGGTGATCACGGCCAGAACCAACCCAAGGGCCGCCAAAATGGCGCCGACAAATGCCGGGGCTCGGTAGCCGAAACCAGCGCTGATCACCGCTGCGCCCAACGCCGCGCCCATCGCGTTGGCAACGTTCAGTGCCGAGTGGTTCAGGGATGCGGCGAGCGACTGGGCATGGGGCGCCGAATCCATGAGCAGCGTCTGCAGGCTCGGGATCAGCAGCGAACCGGTGGCGCCCATGATGAAGACCATGATGAAGGCGGGGATCAGCCAACTGGTGACCAGCCCGAAGATGATCATGACCACCACCATGATCACCGAGGTCAGCTTGATGGCACCGAATACGGACCAATCCGCGAGCCGGCCGCCAACCAAGGACCCGACCACCATGCCCACCCCGTAGAGCGCCAGCGCGATCGGAACCAGGCCGATGTCCATACCGGTCACGTCGGTCAGCGTGGGGCTGATGTAGGAATAGACGGCGAAGAACCCTCCGAAGCCAACCACGCCGGTGGCCATGGCAAGCCACACCTGCAGACTCTTAAGCGCCGAGAGTTCCCGGCGGATACTTGCTCCGGCCTCGGCCTTGCGCCATGGGACGAAAATGCTGAGCATCAGCAGCGTCAGCAGTCCAACGATTGCCACAACGAGGAACATGGAACGCCAGCCGGCCTCCTGACCCAACTTGGTCACCAGCGGCACCCCGGCGACGTTGGCGACCGAGAGGCCCAGCATGACCCAGGCGATGGCCCGGCCGCGCATCGAAGCGGGCACCAGGGAACCGGCCAACACGCCAGCCAGACCGAAGTAGGCGCCGTGCGGCAACCCGGAGAGAAAGCGGGTGAACAGCATCGTTCCGTAGTCGGGTGCCAGGGCCGAGGAAAAGTTGGCCAGCGTGAAGAAGATCATCAGGTACTGCACCGCGCGCTTGCGGGGGATCTTCGCCGCGAGCGCCGTAAGTATGGGCGCTCCCACAACGACGCCGATGGCGTAGGCGCTAATCATCAGCCCATCTGGCGTTGTTCACGCCCAGATCCGCTCCGCCTTCCTGAAGTAGACCCATGATGGCGAATTCGGTGACTCCGATGCCAAAGCCACCCACAGACAGCGCCAGCACCGCGAACAGCAGCGCCCGCCCCTCCAGGATCTGGCTGGGCTGTGGATGTTTCATCAATCCCTCTTTTTCTTTGTGCCGCGTTGATTAACGGTACGGCTTCGTTGGCGCCCGGGTTCGATCGTAGTGGATAGCGCTGTCCGCACCGAACCTGCAAGTCACTCCGGAGAACTAAAGGCGCCGCACTCAGCTTGTTCCCAGCTTCGAGCGTGGAAGCATCGGTCGCCTTCCCGGACATATCGCCTCCCACTCAAGAGGAGTAACAACACCAGTTCCTAATATTGGACGTTTGTCAGAAGGGACTTGGAGGATTAATTCACAAGCCCATCCGACCGCTTCGCCAAAGGCCGGCGCCGTATGGAGGAACCTTTTTGCCACAGTAAAAAGTGGCCCCGGTCACCGCCTCTAGTTTGGGATTGACTTCACAGCTAGGGTCAGGGCTACGCCCTTGGTCGTCGCTACTTCCTACCTTTGGCTGATCCGCAAGCCGGGGTTGGAGTCGGGGCAGCGCCGATACTCGCGGGGCTTTCCGGGTAGTTCCACCCGGAACACTTTCAATTGAAGGAGGTAGAAAATGACGAACCGCATGGTGCGTTCACGGACTGCCGAACTCGTTGCCGAGGTCTTAGGCTCACGGTACGGCAGAAAGCATTTGGAATCTCATGGCTGGGTGCCTGGCACTCCGATCATTATGACCCGAAGCGACGAACCGCTGGAAGATGTAATGGCGCTCGTGTCGCTACATGAAACCCCGGTTTACGTCGCGATGCTGGAGCAGGAGCCGGAACGGCTATGCCTGCTGCGCGTCACCTTGGGCACCTCTGCGCTTGAAGTCGTGAACGTTTGGGGCAAGGACGAAACCATCGGCTGCCTCTATGAAAAGGTCGTCCCGAAACTGTGGGAGACATTCCGGGTCCGGTTCTGGCGCTACAGCGCCGTGGCCCTGCGTGTGCCCGAGCTGCTGACTACCCAGATCCCCACCTACTGGCGTGCGCCCTCACCATTGGCAATCGCCTAGACAAGGACTCAACCCCCTTCCCATATCAACCCATTTCTTTACCGCTCTGTGGGGTACCGTGCTGCGGTACCCCACAGAGTTTTCTGGTCCTACCCGAAAAAGGTATTGGCCAACTCTGGTATCCCAGCCTCACTGTGCTGGTCACCGACGCGTGTAGGTGAACTGCTCTGGCCGCATCTGGCTGCTGAGGCTGTGCACCCGGTCAATCTGCCACTGGCCGCGCTCGGCCAGGCTGATCAGTTCGACTGGGTTCAGCCGTTCCTCGCTGGTCACCAGCGAGAGCAGCGTGTTCCACATGGCCAGTTTCGAACTCAGCAGACCGCATACCGCGTCCAGCTGCATCTGAGTACCGGCCATTGTCGGTGGAATGCCCATCTTGATTGTGGAAAACGGTCGGACAGACACTTGTTGCCGATGCGTACCCGGCAACCACTAATCTCCTCAAACCCCAGACGGCCCATGATTGCGCGCAGGTCATTATGGTCATCACGCACCTGCTCATACATCTTCGCCAGCTCCGGGCCGAGGTCGGTGTTGCGCCACTGATGACAAACAGCTCCCAGATACCGGAGGCACATCTGTGAGGCTAGCGCGTGCTCCCGCAAATACTTTTCCAACACTGGCCGGTTCAAGCTCCTGCGTTCCATAACCACCTTCCCAAAGTCTCGAGAATGTGTCCTTGCGATAAGGCTGATGAACCGAAGGTCTCCTAGACTCCAGTTGCCTACGATTCTCGTTGCTGCTCCCCGAGCAGAACAAGGATTACCAGTGTCCTTTAGGGCTGGGAGCCCCGTTGTCGAAACTGTTTCGCTCACCCCTCTTCCGTAACTCGGTGCTGTCTGAGAGAATCCTGAAACCAGACTCTGACAAGGGAAATAGAACTAGCATCAGTGATAGAGAGTATGAATAATGCAGTTTTTGTCCCTGCTCAATGCTCAGCCTTTCGGGGAGAAATCGACAGGAGGAGACGATGCGGAACATCTACCAGGCGAAGGTCAATGATTCAACGCTGGATGACGTGATCGATGAGGATGAGAACCGCAGGCGGAGACTGGCCAGCCTTCTAATTCTGATGACGACGGCGCTGTTCATCCTCGCGGCCCTGGCCCACTCCTTTGATCGGGAGGCCACGGTCTCGCAAAACCTGCAGAACGGCAACGTGGAGTTGTCTTATCCGTCGGTGGCCCGGGCCGGCAATGAGATCGAGCTTGAACTGGACATCAATGACTCCGAGGGCCTTCCGGAGACGATCACGGTGGGGCTCACCGAAGAGTACCTCTCCTTCTTCGAGGGTCTGGACATCTACCCTGATCCCGAATCGCAGACCGCCGATGGGGATGGGAACATCCAGCTCACCCTGGCCACCGAACCCGGTGCCAAGGAGTTTCACCTGAAACTGACCGGCGAAGCGTCCGAGGAGTGGGAGCCGGCCACCGCCGGCACCCTCACCGTGGATACCGGCAAACCCGAGAAGGTTGCGCTTGATTTCAAGACCTGGAGGATTCCGTAATGGAAATAGTCATCCGTGCAGCCATCGCCTTCTTCATTATCTGGCTGGTCACCCGCGCCGCGGGGCGGGCCACCCTCGGGGAGCTGAGCTCCTTTGAACTGGTGGTCTTCGTGGTCCTGGGTGACCTGGTCCAGCAGGGAATCACCATGAACGACCGCAGCCTGACCGGCAGCCTGCTGGCAGTGACCACCGTGGTCCTGCTCGCCGCGATCCTGGGCTATGCGAACATGCGCTGGCCCAAGTTCGGAAAGATCACCCAGGGCCGGCCCATCGTGCTGGTGCGGGACGGGCAGATTGACCGCAAGGCGCTGCACCGTGAACGCATCGGCATTGACGAGCTTAGCATGCTGGCCCGCCAGTCGGGCGTCGAAAAATACAGTGAGATCCGCCTGGCGATCATGGAGGCCAGCGGGAAGGTTTCCTTCTTCACCCAGGAGGCCTCCGCAGACTCCGCCGATTCGGTCTGACACGGCCGCGTCCCCGCCCCGTCCGGAGTTGGACGGGGCGGGGACGCGGCTTCGATCGAATACGCTCGGAAGGCCCTGGTGGGCCGGTAACCTAGTCGGCCTTCGCCTTCCGGGCCTCCTCCACTGCGCTTCGGGCCCCGGAATGCCAGGGCTGGCCGTGGCCGCTGAGCAGCGTGCGGGCCTCGGTCTGGGCGATGGGCTCCAGGGAGCGCAGCGCCTGGTCAAGGTCCGCGGTGGCGGCGCTGGCCACGATCCGTGGACCGGTGCGGGTGTTGTACGGATCCAAGGTCACCACCGCATCGCCGGAAAACACCACGTCACGCTCGGGCAGGTGCAGCGCGCAGTGCCCGTCGGTGTGCCCCGGGGTGTGGATCGGGACCGGGTTGCCGGGCACCGGCAGCGGCTGCTGCTCCTGCCAGGGGTCGGTTTCCTGCACCCCGCGCAC
>NZ_BAXF01000074.1:0-8084 GCF_001310435.1 Arthrobacter sp. JCM 19049
CTCCAGGGAGTCGCTCAGCGGCGCTGCCAGCGCCAGGTCGCCTTCTGCTCGCCGCGCACGTGCCCGTTGGTCAGCAGCGCCACCGGCAGCTGGCGCTGCACGAAGTTCAGCAGGATCCGGTAGCCGCTCATCACCGCCAGCGAGGAGCCCAACACCAGCAGGGAGCTGGAACGGTGCTCCATGTCGTTGATGGCCTGCTTGCGGGCGGCGGGCACGCTCTCACCGAAGTACACCACGTCCGGCTTCAAGGCCATGGAACCGCAGCGCAGGCAGGGAACCATCACAAATTCCTTGACCAGGTACTCGGGCAGCTGCACGTCCCCGTCCGGGTTCACGGCCGAGGGGTCCAGGTCGACCTTCTGCGCGTAGCCCGGGTTCGCCTTTTGCAGGCGGGCATCCAGGTGTTCGCGGTCCTCCCGGTAGCCGCAGTCCAGGCAGATGACCACGGACAGGTCCCCGTGCACCGGCACCACGTTGTGTGACCCGGCCTCCTGGTGCAGGCCATCCACGTTCTGGGTGACTATCCCGCTGATCCGGCCCTCCTGTTCCCAGCGGACCAGGCGGCGGTGGATCTGGTTGGCTGGGCCTTGAACATGTGGCGCCAGCCAACGTAGCTGCGCGCCCAGTAGCGCTGCCGGGCGTCGGGGCGGTAGCGGAATTCCTGGTAGGTCATGGGCCGGTGGCGCTGCAGCGAGCCGTTGGGGCCGCGGTAGTCCGGGATGCCGGAATCGGTGGAAACTCCGGCCCCGGTGACCACCATGACATTGCCGTGATCCAGCATCCGCTGCACCCCGGCGGCCGCTTCGGCCGGGTCGCTGGGTGGTGCGGTCTGCTCCACGATGCGCTGCATGGAACGGATCGCCGAACGGTGGGCCATGTTGATTGACAGCGCGTGGTTTTCTTCCAAAATCGGCCTTCCGCTAGGGGTTGCGGACACGACAAACGCCGCAACGAGCTAGGGCTAAATTTAGCCTAGTTGTTGCGGCTTGTCGTGTGATGTGTACTGATAGAGTCGGACTCCTCCAACGACTGTCGTGAAACCGGGGCCATCACTTCCCGGTACCGCCGGGCCTAATGCCGGGCGTCGCTCTCTTCGTCGTCAGAGTATTTCTTGGCCAAATCGTCATAGTCCGAATAGTCGTCACTATAGGACGATTCGGCATGCTCAGGTGCCTGGGTATGGCGCTCACGGCGCACGCCCAGTTCACGCTCCAGTGCGGTCAGATCAGTGGCGGGCGAGTAGTACTTGATGTCTCGCGCCTGACGCTGTGCTTTAGCCTTTTGACGGCCGCGCCCCATGGCGTGACCCCCTCTTTTCAGTAGAGTCGGGAGGTGGTCCACCAATTAGCCGGTGGAGGCCCCCGAATATGTGATCAGTTCTTTCGTAATTCAAGGTTAACATGATTCCCCGGCGAGCGCTCATCGCAACACGTGCGCAAACCGTTAGACTAACGACAAGTGCCGTGATCATTTGGCCCAACGCCAAATCCATGTGAAGGAGTTCACATCGGTGATCGATGATAACCTGCCCGAGCCCCAGGCGGCCCTGCCGCCCCTGCGGCCCGAACCCGAGCCAGAAAAGAAGCGCACGGGACAGTGGATCCTGCTGGTGATCGCCTTCCTTGCCCTGGCCGCGGCGGCTGTCTTCGTGGTGTTGCGTTTCATCTCCCCCACCCAGGCTCCCCTGCAGGCCGAGGTTGACCGCAACCCGGATCCGGGGCTGGACGGGGTCATCGCCGAGGCGATGCGCCCGGAGCAGCTGAAGGTCGGCGAGTGCCTGCGCGGCTTCACCTCCCCGCTGGAACCGCAGACCGTGGTGACCTGCGAGTCGGCGCACAACGCCCAGCTGGTCGGCACCTTCGAGGTGGAAGGCAGCGAGTTCCCGGGGGCCTCGCAGCTGCTGACCGAGGCCGAGGACCTGTGCAAGTCGGTTCCGCTGGATCCGACCTCCCCACTGGACTCAAGCTGGACCTACCATTTCTCCCGCCCCAGCCAGCACCTGGAACCAGGGCGACCGGCTGATCTCCTGCTTCCTGTCACTGAGCGAGGGCACCGTGCGCAGCTCGCTGCTGCCGCCGGACAGCGCCAGCTAGGCCGGTCACGTTCACCCGCCAGCGCGGCGCACCATCACTGGGATGGTGCGCCGCGCTGCTGGTTTCACCGGGCTGTCGCTGCCGCCGGGCCTAGGCCGGGCTGAGGGTCAGCCCGTTGGCCTCCACGTCCACGCCCACCTTGACGGTGTCCCCGTCGTGGATCGTGCCGGCCAGCAGTTCGCGGGCCAGCTTGTCCCCGATCTCGCGCTGCACCAGCCGGCGCAGCGGGCGGGCACCGTAGGCCGGGTCGTACCCGGTCAGGGCCAGCCAATCGCGGGCTGCGGAGTCCACCTCCAGGGTGAGCCGGCGCTCTGCCAGCCGTTCGGCCAGGTTCGCGATCTGCAGCTCGACAATGTGGCCCAGCTGCTGGACGCTGAGGGCGTCGAACATGATCACGTCATCCAGCCGGTTCAGGAACTCCGGCTTGAACGAGGCATTGACCACGTTCATGACCGCCTCGTGCCGTGCGGCCAGATCCATCTCCTGGTCGACCAGGAACTGGCTGCCCAGGTTGGAGGTCAGGATCAGGATCGTGTTGCGGAAGTCCACGGTGCGTCCCTGCCCGTCGGTCAACCGCCCGTCATCGAGCACCTGCAGCAGGATGTCGAACACTTCCGGGTGCGCCTTCTCGACCTCGTCGAGCAGGATCACCGAGTAGGGCCGGCGGCGCACCGCTTCGGTGAGCTGGCCGCCCTCCTCGTAGCCGACGTAGCCCGGAGGGGCACCGACCAGCCGGGCCACCGCATGCTTCTCCGAGTACTCGGACATGTCGATGCGCACCATGGCCCGGGCGTCATCGAACAGGAAGTCCGCCAACGCCTTGGCCAGCTCGGTCTTGCCCACGCCGGTGGGGCCCAGGAACAGGAACGAACCGGTGGGCCGGTCCGGGTCCGCGATCCCGGCCCGGGAACGGCGTACCGCATCGGAGACGGCTGCCACCGCCTGGGTCTGGCCGATCAGCCGCTGGCCGATCACCTTTTCCCATGTCCAGCAGCTTCTGGCTTTCACCCTGCAGCATCCGCCCGGCCGGATCCCGGTCCAGGCCGAGATCACCTCGGCGATGTCATCGGCGGTGACCTCCTCGGCGACCATCAGCTCCCGATCCGCGTCGCTGGCCTCGGCCGCGGCGGCCGCGTCCAGCTCCTGCTGCAGCGCCGGGATCTCCCCGTAGAGCAGCCGCGAGGCCTTCTCCAGGTCGCCTTCGCGCTGGTACTTCTCCGCCTGGCTGCGCAGCTCGTCAAGCTGGGCCTTCAGGTCACCGACCCGGTTCAGCCCGGCCTTCTCCGCCTCCCAGCGGGAGTTCAGCGCGTCAAGCTGCTCCTTCTTGTCCGCCATGTCCTTGCGCAGCGCCTCCAGACGCTCCACCGAGGCCGGGTCGGTCTCCGTGGACAGGGCCAACTCCTCCATGGTCAGCCGGTCCACCTCGCGGCGCAGCTCGTCGATCTCCTCGGGGGCCGAGTCGATCTCCATGCGCAGCCGGCTGGCGGCCTCGTCGACCAGGTCGATGGCCTTGTCCGGCAGCTGGCGTCCGGAGATGTAGCGGTTGGACAGGGCGGCGGCGGCCACCAAGCACTGTCGGCGATGGCAACCTTGTGGTGCGCCTCGTAGCGTTCCTTCAGCCCACGCAGGATCGCGATGGTGTCATCAACGCTCGGCTCGCCCACGTACACCTGGGCGAAGCGGCGTTCCAGGGCCGGGTCCTTCTCAATGTTCTCGCGGTACTCATCCAGCGTGGTGGCGCCGATCAGGCGCAGTTCCCCGCGGGCGAGCATCGGCTTGAGCATGTTCCCGGCGTCCATCGCGCCTTCCGAGGCACCGGCACCCACGACGGTGTGGATCTCGTCAATGAAGGTCACGATCTGCCGTCGGAGGCCTTGATCTCCTCCAGGACGGCCTTCAGGCGCTCCTCAAACTCACCGCGGTACTTCGCACCGGCCACCATGGCACCCAGGTCCAGGGAAATCAGGGTCTTGCCGCGCAGCATTCGGGTACGTCCCCGGCGACCATGCGCTGGGCCAGGCCCTCCACCACGGCGGTCTTGCCGACGCCCGGGTCACCGATGAGCACCGGGTTGTTCTTGGTGCGCCGCGAAAGCACCTGCACCACACGCCGGATTTCCTTGTCGCGCCCGATCACCGGGTCGAGCTTGCCGGAGCGGGCCAGTGCGGTCATGTCGGTGCCGAACTTCTCCAGCGACTGGAACGTGCCTTCCGGATCCGGGCTGTCGACCTTGCGGTCCCCGCGGATGGAGGGCAGGGTGGCGCTGAGCAGTTCGCGCGTCGCTCCAACCTCGCGCATCGCTTCCCCGGCCTTGGTGACATCCGAGGCCAGCCCGATGAGCAGGTGTTCGGTGGAGACATAGGTGTCCCCCAGTTCACCGGCCAGTTCCTGGGCCGCGTTGACAGTCTGCAGCAGCTGGCGCGAGAACTGGGCCTGCGCCACGGAGGAGCCCGAGCCGGCGGGCAGGGCCTTGATGACCGAGCTGGTCTTGACCGAGAGCCCATCGACGTCAATGCCTGCGGTCTTCAGCAGCGCCACGGCCACCGAGTCACGCTGGTCAAGCAGCGCCTTGAGCAGGTGCGCCGGTTCAATCTGCGGGTTGCCCGCGGTCGAGGCATTCATCCCGGCCGCGGAGAGAGCCTCCTGGCTCTTAGTGGTGAGTTTGGTGTCCATTCGAGTCCTTCCTCTCAGACCTACACCTCATAAACTTGAGTCTACTTAACTCAACTTCCTTTGGGGAGACCCTATTCCGGACTTTACGGAAAATTTTCGTTGTTTTCCCGGCCCTTCCACGCCTCGGCGGCCGGCGCCGCCCGCGCGGGCTTCGGCGTCCCCTTAAACGCAAAAGGCGAGCACCTCACCAAGAAGCGCTCGCGTTTCGCGGCAGCGGTTCGGGCCGGGTTAGCGGCGGATGGAACCGATGTAGTAGTCCGAGGGAACGATCGTCTTGCCCAGCGGCATCAGCGAAATCGGGATCATCTTCAGGTTGGCAATGCCCAGCGGGATTCCAACGATCGAGATGAACATCGGGATGGCCGTCAGCACATGGCCGATCGCGATCCAGATCCCGGCCACAATCACCCAGATGATATTGCCCAGGGTCGAGAACGCGCCGACCGGTCCGCGGTCAACGACCGTACGCCCAAAGGGCCACAACGCATACCCGGCAATCCGGAAGGAAGCGATGCCAAAGGGAATGGTGACGATCAGCAGGCAGCAAATGATGCCGGCCAGCACGTAGCCCAGGGCCAGCCACAGCCCGCCGCAGACCAGCCAAATAATATTCAGTACCGCACGCAATAGACTCATGGCTTTATTCTGCCCCAACCCGGCCCGCTGGGACATCGGGGAAAACCCGGATCAGCCCCCCGATTCCTGCCGAAGGTGCGCAATCTCCCGGCCTTCCTGCTCCCGCTGCGGCCGGCGGCTCCGATAGGATTAGGCATCATGAGCGACCGTAGCGCAGATTCGATTCCCTCCCCCAAAACCGGAACCCGCGACCCAGAACTGTTCCGCAAGGAACCGTTTTCCTTCGTGCGCCGTGGCAACCGCCTGCAGGGACGTCGCGCCCGAGCCTGGGAACGCAATGCCGACCGCTACGTGATCGAACCGGAACGCAAGCAGACCGACACCTCCGTTGCCGAGGATCAGCAGCTGGACCTGCAGCAAACCTTCGAACGCACCGCTCCGCTGATCGTGGAGATCGGCACCGGGTTGGGCGAATGCATCGCCAACGCGGCCAAGGACGACGCGGAGCGCAACTACCTGGCGGTGGAGGTCTACCGCCCCGGCTTGGCCCAGCTGATGCTGAAGGTCGAGTCCTTTGGGCTGCAGAATGTACGCGCGATTCAGGCCAACGCGCCCGAGGTGCTCGATGTCATGCTGCCTGCGTCCAGCGCCGATGAAATCTGGATCTTCTTCTCCGACCCCTGGCACAAGACCCGCCACCACAAGCGCCGCCTGATCAAGACCGAATTCCTGGACAAAGTCGCGCGCGTGCTCAAACCCGGCGGCACCCTGCGACTGGCCACCGACTGGTCCAACTACGCGGAGCAGATGCGCGAGCTGCTGGAGGCACACCCTCAGTTCACCAACCAGCATCCGGGCAATCTGGCCGGCGAGCACAGCGAACTGACCAGGGTGCGTCGTGAGGGGCTGGAAGGCCATGACTCCGAGCCGGCCTTTACCGATGAGCTGGGCGGCTGGGCCCCGCGCTTTGAGCGTCGCATCCTGACCAGTTTTGAAAGCAAGGCGTTGAAGGCCGGACGCCGCGTGTTTGACCTGGCCTACACGCGCAACTAGGCGCTGGGTGCCCGGCGGCGCGGCGGAAGTATTTTCGCCCTCGTCCCACCCGGATGGGGCAGCCGGAGGGCTGTGGCGCTAAGGTTCAACCATGGATTTGTCGTCGTGTCCCACCCTGGAGTTTGCCCAGACCCGCTTGGAGCAGCTGGCTCCATCCCACGTGAACGATCTGGCCGCGGTCGTCGCGGAAGAGGGCATGCAGGAGTTGTGGTTTACCTCGATCCCGGCCCGCACCGCAGTGGGTTCTGAGATTGAACGACGTCTGGAACTCCAGGATCAGGGGCTGATGGCGCCGTACGCGATCATCGATGCCCGTTCGGGACGCGCCGTGGGCGCCACAACGTTGATGAATATTGACGCGGTGAACCGACGGGTCGAAATCGGTTCCACGTTCCTGGCACCCTCGGCCCAGGGAACGGGAATCAACCGGCGGCCAAGTTCATGCTGCTGAGCCGGGCGTCGAGGATCTGAAGTGCATCGCGGTTGAATTCCGCACGCATTGGCATAATCAGGCCAGCCGGGCCGCCATCTCCCGGCTGGGCGCAAAGCAGGACGGTGTGCTGCGCAGCCACATGTTTGACCCGGCAACCCAGTCGCTGCGCGACACCGTGGTCTTCTCGATCCTGCCCCACGAGTGGCCGGCGGTGCGCGCCAACCTTCTGGCCCGCCTGCGCAGGCACGCTGATCGGCTAGGGACCGATCGCGCGCCGGGTAGTGAACAGTGTGACCTGTGGTTCGCGGCGCTGCGGGCGGGTGCCGCGGCTGAGCGTGACAATGTCCCCGGCCATGGTCCTGCGGCAAACACGCGGCTCTGGTTGCTGCGCAACTCATAGACCTCCTCCTGTAGGGATCCAACCTGCCGGCGCAGCTGGTCCACCTCGGCCTCAAGCTGCAGAATGCGCCGGATGCCTTCGAGCGAAACGCCTTCCTTGCTCAGCTGCTGGACCTGGCGCAGCAGCTGCACATCGCGTTGCGAGTAGCGCCGCTGCTTGCCGGCCTGCCTGCTGGGAGAGACCAGGCCCATGCGGTCGTACTGGCGCAGGGTCTGTGGATGCATGTCAGCCAGCTGCGCGGCAACCGAAATGACAAATACCGGTCGTATGTAATCCCCGGTCACTTTCACCTACCACCTTTTCGGTTCGGGCAGCCCCACTCTGTGCCCGAACATGTACGTGCGGCCGGCAACCCGTCAGCGGACGGGTTGCCGGCCCCTTGCTATAGCCGTGCCCGGGCCGCCAGATCGGCCCGCGGGTCATCCCCGGCCGTGGCCGCGGCGAACTGCTCGATGGCCTTCTTGGCTTCATCGCTCAGGTTCTGCGGCACCATCACGTCCAGGACGATCATCAGGTCACCGGAGGCTTGGAAGTCTTCACTCCCCGGCCTTCAGGCGCAGCGTTCGCCCCGAGCTGGAACCGGCGGGCACCTTGACGGTGACTTCTTCGCCGTTCAGCGTCGGCACCTGGATCTTGGCCCCCAGGGCAGCTTCATCGAAGCTGACCGGAACGTGGATGCGGATGTTGTTCCCGTCGCGCTTGAAGAACGGGTGTTCACTGACCTTGACCTTCACCAGCAGGTCCCCGTTGCCCGCCGGGCCGGGCTGCCCCTTGCCGCGCACGCGCACGGACTGCCCGTCGCGGATGCCGGCGGGAATGCGCACGTCGATCACTTCGCCGCTGGGTTCACGCAGCC
>NZ_BAXF01000075.1:0-8066 GCF_001310435.1 Arthrobacter sp. JCM 19049
CCCAGCTGGGTATCCCGGCCCCGGTGTTCTCCTCCTCGCTGGCCTACTACGACGGCCTGCGCAGCGACCGCCTGCCGGCCGCGCTGACCCAGGGTCTGCGTGACTTTTTCGGTGCGCACACCTACCGCCGCACCGACAAGGAAGGCACCTTCCACACCCTGTGGAGCGGGGACCGCACCGAGATCTCCGCCGAGGATACCCACTAGGAAGCCTCTGCCGCACCCATGCGGGAAGCGGAATCGGCCGTGGCCTGGAAAGTTGAGCGACTTTCCAGGCCACGGCCTTTTTCATGTCCACGGGTGGTGGGCGCCCGCGGGCGCCGGGGGGATCAGGACTCGAGCAATTCCACCCCGTTGCGCAGCAGCTGTGCCGCTTCGCCCGGAACAATCCGGGCCAGGGAGAAGGCGGCCACCACCAGGCCGGTGAGCGTCTCGGCGAGCACCTCCTGGCGGTGCGGCGCGGCATTGGGCAGGGCGGCCTGCACGCCGCAGGCCAGCGCCAAATGCAATTCACTGCGGTAGCCGGCAATGATTTCTGCAACCTGTTCATCACTGGCGATCGGGGCGTTGGCCGAATTGATCAGCAGGCACCCATTCGCCGCGGTAACCGAGCCCGGGTTGGCGAAGGTCTCGGCCAGGTCCCCAAGGTAGATTTTCAGCGCGCCCGGCTGCACGCTGGGTTCGCGCAGTGGACGCAGGCGTGGGCGCACAATCTCCTCCAGATAGCTGTCCACGGCGGCGGCGAACAACCCGCGCTTGGAGCCAAAGGAGTTGTAGATGCTGGAGCGGCTGAGCCCGGTGGCCTGCTCCAGCTCGGGAATGGAGCCGCCTCATAGCCGCGCGACCAGAACACGGCGCGGGCCTGCTGCGCCACCCGGTCCGGTCAAAGGCTAGTGTTCTGGCCATCACGTTCCTCCAGTCTTTTCGTAACGACCATTCCAGTATATATTGGAATGACCGTTACAAATAGTGGTGGCGGGTGTGACGAGCAAGCTCACCTTGGCTCCGAGCCATCCGCCCGTTGATAAACCGCCACTCGACCTGCAATCTCCGCGACGAAAGGTTCACCATCCCATGACCGACTTCAAGACCACCGAAATCCGTCTTGCCTCCCGCCCCACCGGCTGGCCCAGTGAAGAGAACTTTGACTTCGCCACCGTCGAGAACCCGCCCCTGGGGGAGAACCAGGTGCGCGTGCGCAACGAGTTCATCTCCGTGGACCCCTATATGCGTGGACGCATGAGCAATGCCCGCTCCTACGTGGCCCCCTACGAGGTGGGCGAGCGCATCACCGGCGGGGCCGTGGGCCGGGTTGTTGAATCCACCTCCGAAGAACTGCCCGAGGGCAGCCTGGTCACCCACCAGCACGGCTGGTCCGACGGCATCCAGCCGATGCGAAGACCTTCAAGAAGGTGCCCGAGATCGACGGGATGCCGAACTCGGTGCGGCTGCACATCCTGGGCATGACCGGGATGACCGCTTCGTGGGCCTGAAGGAGATCGCCGGGCTGAAGGAAGGCGAGACCGTGTTCATCTCCGGCGCCGCCGGCGCGGTGGGCACCGCCGCCGGGCAGATTGCCAAGCTGATGGGCGCCAAACGGGTCATCGGTTCGGCCGGCAGCCCCGAGAAGATCAAGCTGCTGACCGAAAAGTACGGCTACGACGCGGCCTTCAACTACAAGGACGGGGATGTGCGCGGCCAGCTGGCCGAGGCCGCCCCGGAAGGCATCGACGTGTTCTACGACAACGTCGGCGGCGAGCACCTGGAGGCGGCACTGGCCGAATTCAACGACGGGGGACGGGCCGCGCTGTGCGGCGCGATTTCCAGCTACAACTCCACCGAGGCGCCCGCGGGACCGAAGAACATGTCAAACATGGTCACCCGCGGACTGAAGATGCAGGCTTCACCCTGGGCAACTACCTGTACGCCGCCGGTGACTTCAACGAGCAGATGAGCCAGTGGTTCGCCGACGGGAAGATCGTCTACGACGAGACCATCGTGGACGGCATCGAGAACACCGTGGATGCCTTCGTGAACATGATGAAGGGCGCGAACATCGGCAAGATGCTGGTGCGCATCTAGCCACACACTGAGAGCGCCATTTCCATTGAAAATCACTGGCGGCCTGTACTGAATGCTTGGTTAGTACAGGCCGTCAGTTGTTAATGCAACGGGAGCGAATACTATATGCGAGCGGCTCGGATCGTAATTGAGCCTTGTAGCGCTTACTCCGCTGAAGGTTCGGCGCTTCGGTTCTGAGTTATTGCATCTGCGAGGCTCGATTCAACGAAACGATCGGGTTCTGGGTTCCTATCTACATGTTTGACAAGTTTGCTTCCTACTGTATTGACCGCATCAGTTAGAGACTGAATTTCTTTGCGGACTAAATGCAGGTTTCCCTCTGGTGCGTCTCTCGCTTCGCGCCAGTCACGAGGGCGAATGTAGAAAGAAACGGGTTCAAGCGGGCCATATGGCCCTTCCGCGGTAACTTCTAGGCGGTACTGGGTCTCATCGTTCTCATCTTCGAGCAGATCGAAGCCTCTTCCTAAAGACCACCGAATAACTCGCCCTGGAGCCAACGACAGAATTCCTTCAGCTACCCTATTCTGCGCTACCCGGGTGGCTCCCGAGTACGACGGATGCTCTGGAATAGGGGGATCGATCAAAACCCGAACGTTACGGGCTAAAGTTGGACCTGCGTTACCTAGAACCAAATGGAGCATTGTCCCTTGTTGAACGTCCGGTTGAATGTCGGCCCAAACGTAAGGTCGCGCTGCCTGCCGCATCAGGTCTCGTTGAATTTCTGTCTGATCTTTAGCGGCTCTTGAAGCTTCATGCGCTGGCTTCAGAGCTACAAAAGCCGCTACCGCTGCGGACAACGCTCCGAAAGCTGCAACACCTGCAGCGAATGTGTTGAGATCCATGAGTATTTTCTTGTTCTCCTCAGGTTGGTTCACTTGCGCCGACGAATACGCGCGACGTCAGAAAAAGTGATTCTAATGCTCTGTAGCAGACTGGAACTAAGAGGAACGGTCAATAACGTTTTCAGCTGCCCACGTAGCGGGCCAGGTGCTCACCGGTGAGGGTTTCCGCTTCAGTCAGCTGACGCGGGGTGCCTTCAAAGACAATGCTTCCGCCCTCATGCCCGGCGCCCGGGCCCAGGTCGATGACCCAGTCGGCGTGGGCGATGACGGCCAGGTGGTGTTCGATCACGATGACCGTGTTGCCCTCGTCCACCATCTGATCCAGCAGGGCCAGCAGCTTGTCCACGTCCGCCATGTGCAGCCCGGTGGTGGGTTCATCCAGCACATACGTGCCGGCCCCCTTGCCCAGGTTGATGGCCAGTTTCAGGCGTTGGCGTTCCCCGCCGGAGAGCGTGTTCAGCGGCTGGCCGAGCTTCAGGTAGCCCAAGCCCACCTGGTTCAGCCGCTGCAGCATGGCCTTGGCCTTGGGGACCTTCAGCTGCTGCTGGGCCTGTTCGATGCTCAGCTCGAGCACCTCGGTGATGTTCAGCCCGTCCAGCCGGTAGTCCAGCACTTCGGCGGTATAGCGCTTGCCCTCGCAGACCTCGCACAGCAGCGGCACCCCGGCCATGGAGACCAGATCGGTGTAGGTGTAGCCCACCCCGTTGCAGTTCGGGCAGGCGCCCTCGGAGTTCGCGCTGAATAGGGCGGCCTTGACGCCGTTGGCCTTGGCGAACGCGGCACGGATCGGATCCAGCACCCCGGTGTAGGTGGCCGGATTCGAGCGCCGGGAGCCGCGGATCGCTGACTGGTCCACCACCGCCACGTCCTCGCGCTTGGAAATCGTGGTGTGGATCAGTGTGGACTTGCCGGACCCGGCGACCCGGTCACCGCGCACAGCACCCCGCGGGGGATGTCCACGTTCACGTTCTTCAGGTTGTGGGTGTTCGCCCCGCGGATCTGCAGCGGGTCCCGGCCCGGGCGGACCTGCTGCTTCAGTGGCACGGTGGCGGAGAAGTGCTGGCCGGTGAGGGTGTCGCTGGCCAGCAGCCCGGGCACATCCCCGGCGTAGGTGACCTGCCCGCCGTGGATGCCGGCCCCCGGGCCCAGGTCGATGACGTGGTCGGCGATCTTGATGACTTCGGGCTTGTGCTCGACCACCAGCACCGTGTTGCCCTTGTCGCGCAGGTCCGCCAGCAGGTGGTTCATCCGCTGGATGTCGTGCGGGTGCAGGCCCACCGTGGTTCATCAAAGACGTAGGTGACATCGGAAAGGGCACTGCCCAGGTGGCGGATCATCTTCACCCGCTGCGCCTCCCCGCCGGACAGGGTGCCGGCGGGGCGGTCCAGGGAGATGTAGCCCAACCCGATCTGCACCATGGATCGCAGCACGGCCTTCAGGTTGCCCAGCAGGGGAGCGGCGTCGGGGATCTGCAGCTGATCCAGTACCGGGATCAAATCCGAGACCTGCAAGGCGCTTAGCTGCGCGATCCCGTACCCGTCGATCTTCGAGGCCCGGGCCTTTTCGCCCAGCCGGGCACCGCCGCAGACACTGCACGCGGCGGTGGTGGAGATCCGCGCGATCCAATCGCGGATGTGCGCCTGCTTGATCTCCCGCCCGGAGTGGATGTAGTTGTTCTTGATCCGGGTGATCAGCCGGAGTAGCTCATGTTCGCCCCATTCAGCTTCACCTTGCCCGGCTCCGCGTAGAGCAGCCGCTCCAGCATCGGTGCGGGCATGTCCTTGAGCTTCACATCCAGGTCCGCCTCGGTGCCAGCGGTCAGGGTCTGCCACAGCCAGGCGCCGGGGGCGAAGTTCGGGGCGTTGATCGCCCCTCGTTCAGGGTCTTGTCCCAGTCCAGCAGCTCGTCCAGGTCAATGCTCGCCTCGGTGCCGAACCCCTCGCAGGCGCTGCACGCCCCCTCGCCCAGGTTGAAGGAGTATGCCCCGGCCCCGCCGGCGCTGGGGGTGGAGTAGCGGGAGTAGAGCACGCGCAGCAGCGAGTAGCGTCGGTGGCGGTGCCCACCGTGGAGCGGGAGTTCGCGCCCATGCGTTCCTGGTCCACCACGATCGCCGCGGTCAGGTTCTGCAGCACCTCCACGTCGGGGCGGGGCATGGAGGGCATGAACGTCTGGATGAACGCGGTATAGGTTTCGTTGATCAGCCGCTGCGATTCGGCGGCGATGGTGCCAAAGACCAGGGAGGACTTGCCTGAGCCGGAGACCCCGGTGAAGGCGGTGATCCGGCGCTTGGGAATGTCGCGTCCACGCCCTGCAGGTTGTTCTCCCGCGCCTGGCGCACACGGATCATGTCATGGGTGTCTGCTGCATGCTGGCTCATGGACTTCAGCTTACTGAATCGTCGGGCCCGTCGACTTCTTGATTCCTGCCCGTCCGCCACCGGTGTTGCTGAGCAGGGGCCGTAAGGCAGGCAGGGCCCGCGGCACCGGATGGTGCTGCGGGCCCCTGGGGCGGGTAGGGAACTAAATCCACATGGCCGGGTCAATGTATTCGGCCGGGTCCACCGCCGGTTTGCGCTCCTCCGGGGAGCGCGGGCGGTTGCGCGCCGGAATGCCGGTGACAATCGAACCGGCCGGGGCGTCCTTGACCACCACGGCGTTCGCGCCCACCGCCGAATCATCACCGATCATGATCGGACCCAGAATCTTCGCCCCGGCCCCGACCACCACCCGGTTGCCGATCGTCGGGTGGCGCTTGACCTTGGCCAGCGAACGCCCGCCCAGGGTCACCCCGTGGTAGAGCATCACATCGTCGCCCACCTCGGCGGTCTCACCGATCACCACCCCCATGCCGTGGTCGATGAAGAAGCGCCGCCCGATCGTGGCTCCGGGGTGGATCTCAATGCCGGTGACTGCCCGGTTCAGCTGCGAGAGCATCCGCGCGGCAAAGCGCAGGGACGGGTTCTGCCACATCCGGTGCGCGATCCGGTGCATCCAGATCGCGTGCAGCCCCGAGGCGGCGAAGAAGTTCTCGGTGTCGCTGCGCGTGGCCGGGTCGTGGGTGCGGGCAGTGGCCAGGTCTTCCCGTAGCCGGGAGATAAAACTCATGTGTTCACCTTAGGGGTCAAGGGCTGGCGACGTGCCATCGTTTCCCATTACGGGAGGTCACACCACAAATCGGCGCGCCGGCGCGGGTCTATCCAGTCCAACCGCACGGCACGCCGATTTATTCGCCAGCCATCACAATCCGCGGAAACTAGCCGCGGATGTCGTCAAAGAGCAGGGTCGAGATGTAGCGTTCGCCGAAGTCCGGGACCACCGCCACGATCAGTTTGCCGGCGTTCTCCTCACGGGCGGCCACCTGCAGGGCGCCCCACACGGCGGCGCCGGCGGAGATGCCGCCCAGGATCCCTTCCTTCACGCCCAGCGCGCGGGCCACGGAGACCGATTCCTCGATCGGGCGTCCAGCACCTCGTCGTACAGTTCGGTGTCCAGCACCTCGGGGATGAAGTTCGCGCCCAGGCCCTGGATCTTGTGCGGGCCGGGCTTGCCGCCGTTGAGGATCGGGGAGTCCTTGGGCTCCACCGCCACGATCTTCACCTCGGCGTTCTTTTCCTTCAGGTAGCGTCCGGCGCCGGTGATGGTGCCGCCGGTGCCGATGCCGGAGACCAGCACGTCCACCTTGCCCTCGGTGTCTTCCCAGATCTCCGGGCCGGTGGTATCGTGGTGGATCTTCGGGTTGGCCTCATTGGCGAACTGCTGGGCCAGATCGCGTTCTCGGTAGTGGCCACGATCTCCTTGGCCTTCTCCACCGCGCCGCGCATGCCGTCGGCGCCCGGGGTCAGCACGATCTCGGCGCCGAAGGCGCGCAGCATCACGCGGCGCTCGGTGCTCATGGTCTCGGGCATGGTCAGCACCACCTTGTAGCCGCGGGCCGCGCCGACCATGGCCAGGGCGATGCCGGTGTTCCCGGAGGTGCCCTCCACGATGGTGCCCCCGGGCTTCAGTGCGCCCGAGGCCTCGGCGGCGTCAACAATCGCCACACCGATGCGGTCCTTGACCGAGTTGGCCGGGTTGTAGAACTCCAGTTTCACCGCAACGTTGCCCGGCAGCCCTCATCCAGCCGGTTGAGCTTCACCAGGCGGGGTTCCGCCGACGACCTCGGTGACGTTGTTGTAGATTTTGCCCATCGTGTTGGTTCCTTCGCTGTATCGGTTGGCTGTGATCGCCAGCTTGCTCCGGGCCCGCGCACGGATCCGGAAGAACGAGTTGTGCTTCGGCCCGCCCCTTGCGCTCAAGGGCACGGTGCCGAGAAAAGCTTTCCCTCTCTAGGGTAGTTCTCGCGCCAATTACGACTCGTTGTTAAGCCACGAACCGTAATATTTCTTTACCTTTGCCAGCTTTGGGTCGATTATGACCCGGCAATACCCGGCCTGAGAGTACTGGGTGTAATAGTCCTGGTGGATGTCCTCGGCCACCCAGAAGTCGGCCGGCTGCTCCACGGTGGTCACGATCGGATCCGGGTAGAGTGCGGCGAACTTCGCGATCGCCCGCTCATAGTCCTGCTGCTGGGCGTCATCCAGCGGGAACATGGCGCTGCGGTACTGGGTGCCCACGTCGTAGCCCTGCCGGTTCAGGGTGGTGGGGTCGTGCAGGGTGAAGAACATGTCCAGGATGACCTCGGCCGGCACCACGGACTCGTCGAAGGTCACCGCCACGGCCTCGGCGTGACCGGTCATCCCGGTGCACACCTGGTGGTAGTCCGGGTGGGAGGTGTTCCCGCCGGTGTAGCCGGAGATCACCGAATGCACCCCGCGGGTGCGCTGGTAGACGGCGTCAAGACACCAGAAGCAGCCGCCGGCCAGCACGAAGGTGCGCAGCGTACGGCCATCAATCTCACTGGTCGGCTCGAAATGATGGGCTTGGGTTTTGGTTTGTGAACTCACATCCATAGCCAACACCACGGCGTTGCATTCTGTTCCCGTTCCCGGCCCACCGCGTAGGCTAGAGGTATGCAGAGCAAGGTGAACAACCCGGTCGGCGATGCGCGCAAGACCGAGGCAACAAAGCAGGATCAGGCTGCGAAGAACCCCGAATCCCCGGCCGTGGCCGGCGGTGCGGCAGCGCGGGCGCGAGTCTGCCGTGCC
>NZ_BAXF01000076.1:0-7798 GCF_001310435.1 Arthrobacter sp. JCM 19049
CTGCGGGCGGAGTGGGCCGCGGAGAACACGATGGCGCCGGCCACCAGGATCCCGGTGACCAGGGCCGCCAGCCACAGTGGCAGCAACGGCTCGGCGCCCGGGATGAAGGCCAGGTAGAAGGCCAGAAAACCCAGCAGCCACACCGCTCCCCACAACAGGTAGAGCAGGCTGGCGTTCGGGCCCATGGCCCTCTGGGTACTGGCGCTTAGCTCATCAATGCCGCGCAGGATGGCGGCGGGTTCCAAGTGGCTCTCGTTGGCGTCCATGGTGAACCATTCCCTTGCTGGATGTCGAAATACGCGGCGCGCTGCCAAGCCGGAGTCCTTTTCACGACCTTCTGACTTTCCAGTGGCAAGCACTTTGCATTACAAAGTTAAAGGTAGCACCGAAGCATTCCCGGCGGAAGGGGTGGGCAGGCGCTGCCCCACGGCTCACCGCCGGGCATTCGCCAAAGACGCACACTGTGCGCTCACAGACCGGTGAAATATACTCAACAGTAGCGTTTCGGGCTTCCGCCCCGGCCCGTCAAGGAGTGATCATGAGCGCCCAGTTTTCGCATGCCAACCGCCCACTTCCCACGCCCTCTGGCATCCCCCGACCGGTCTTCGGCACCGAACGCACCCGGTGGCGGGGCACCCTGCACGCCTGGACCACGCCGCTGTCCATCATCATGGGGCTGCTGCTGGTGTTGCTGGCCAATGGGACGGCGGCGGAATGGACCGCCGCGGTCTTCGCCCTGACCTCGATCCTGCTCTTTGGCACCTCGGCGATTTACCACCGCGGGAACTGGAGTGCCCGGCAGACCGCATGGCTGCGCCGGGCGGACCACGCGAACATCTTCCTGTTGATCGCCGGCACCTACACGCCGGTGGCGTGGCTGATCCTGCCGCTGAAGCAGGCGATCATCGTGCTGAGCATCATCTGGGCCGGTGCCTGCTGGGTGTGCTGGTGCGCACGCTGTGGCCCGGCGCCCCGCGCTGCTGTCGGTGAGCCTGTACATCCTGCTGGGCTGGGGCGCGGTCATGTACCTGCCGGCCTTCTTTGCCGCCAGCCCCGCGGTGATGATCCTGATCATCATCGGCGGCCTGTTCTACACCGTGGGTGCGGTGTTCTATGCGCTCAAGCGCCCCAACCCGCTGCCCACGGTCTTCGGGTTCCACGAGCTCTTCCACGCCTGTACGGTCCTGGCCTACCTGTGCCACTGGACCGCGGTGCTGCTGGTGGCACTGTAAGAACTCGTAGACTCGTCGGACGCGAAGAACGCCCCCGAAAAACCGCTTGATGGTTTTCGGGGGCGTTCTGCTTGCCGGGGCGGGGCTACTGCTGCGCGTACTTGCGCCGGGCGAAGCCCAGTCCGATCAGCGAGATCACCGCGATGGCCATGTAGTACAGGCTCGGGGCGTCCAGGGATCCGGTCACGCCCAGCAGCCAGGTCAGCACCAGCGGGGCAATGCCGCCCAGCAGCGTCACCCCGATGTTGTAGGTGACCGACAGGCCCGAGCCGCGGATCGCGGCCGGGAACAGGTTGGAGAGCAGGGCCGGCATCGGTCCGAAGTAGAAGGACATGATCACGCCCAGCAGCGCGATCACCACCACCATCACCGGCACGGTCGGGGTGGAGGTCATCAGCCGGAACAGCGGCCAGGCCAACACCAGGGCGGCGATCGCCGCATAGGTCATCACCCTGGCAGGGCCGACCCGGTCGGCCAGGTGCCCGACCAGCGGCACCCCGAACAGGGTGATGGTCCGGCCGCCACCCCGCCCAGGAACGCGGCGTCGGCCGGGATCCCCAGGTTCGTCACCGCGAAGGTGGGCATGTACAGGATCATGTACACCGAGATGGTGGCCACCCCGATGATCGCCGAACCGGTCAGCAGCCGCCCGTAGTGCCCGGCGAACAGGGTCGCCAGCGGCGCCTTGACCTTCTCGGCGGCCACGAATTCCTCGGTCTCCTCCAGCCGGGCGCGGATGTACAACCCGACCGGGCCGATGAGCAGGCCGACGAAGAACGGCACCCGCCAGCCCCAGCTTTCCAGGGCCTGGGTGGACAGCTGGGTGGTCAGCACATAGCCGAACGCGCTGGCCAGCAGCATCGAGGCGCCCTGGCTGGCCACCTGCCAGGAGGCGTAGAACGCCTTCTTGTGCGGTGCGGTCTCGATCAGGAACGCGGTGGCGGTGCCGAACTCGCCGCCGGCGGAGAAGCCCTGGATCAGCCGGGAAAGCAGGATGATCAGCGCACCCCACACCCCGACCATCTCATAGGTGGGGGCGATGGCCATGATCAGCGTGCCGACCATCATCAGCATCAGGGTCAACGTCAGCGCGGCCTTGCGGCCCTTGCGGTCCGCGTAGCTGCCCAGCACCATCCCGCCCAGCGGGCGGACGATGTAGGAGATCGCGAACGTGGCGAACGTGAGGATCAGCGCGAACGTCGGATTGGACTCGGGGTAGAAGATCTTGGCGATGACCGTGGCGAAGGTGGCGTAGACAATGATGTCAAACCACTCCAGCGCCGCCCCGATGGAGGAGGAAATGACCGCCTTGCGGGCGGCCTTCAGCTGGTGTGCGGTCACTTCACGCGGTGGCTCATGGGTGCCTCCTGGCTGTTGGGTGCGGCGCGGGCTACTGGGACAGGTCGGCGATCATCGCGTCGATGAACTGTTCGCACGCGGTGATCTGGGACAGTTCAATGAACTCATCCGGGGCGTGCGCCTGGGCGATGTCGCCGGGGCCGCAGACCACGGTGGGGATCCCGGCGCCGGCGAACAGGCCGGCCTCGGTGCCGTAAGTGACCTTGTCCTGAGCCGGTTCCCCACCCCAGCGGGCGGCCAGTTCCACGATCCGGCCTCCGGGGTGGTATCCAGCCCGGGAGCTCCGGCCTGGATGCTGAAGTCGACCCTGCCGGCCGGGTTCACCTGACGCATCTCGTCCTGCAGGCGTTCGGCCTCGGCGCGCATCCGGGCGGTCAGCGCCTCGCGGTCCACACTGGCCAGGGAACGGTATTCGAAGAACACGGTGCACAGCGCCGGGATGGTGTTCACCGCGATGCCGCCGTCGATGCGGTTCACGTTCATGGTGGTGGTCGGTTCGATGAATGCCTCATCACGCTCCCCCTGGCGCAGTTCGGCGGAGACCTCGTCGACAAAGCGGGCGAAGCGGGTCGCGTAGGAGATGGCGTTCAGCCCCTCCCCGGGCAGCGAGGAGTGGGCGGCGATCCCGTGGAAGTCGACCTTGAACACGTTCATGGACTTGTGCCCGCGGATCACCCGCATGCTGGAGGCTCCCCGACCACCGCGCCGCGCGGGGCCAGGCCGAGTTCGGTGATCTTCTCCACCAGCCGACCGCCCCGACGCAGCCGACCTCCTCGTCATAGGAGAACGCCAGGTGGACCGGTTCCTTCAGCCGGGCACTGGTCAGTTCGGTCAACCGGGAGAGGATGACCCGATGAACGCCTTCATGTCGCAGGTGCCGCGCCCGTAGAGCTTGCCCTCACGCACCGCCGGTTCGAACGGTTCGCTGCTCCATTCCTGCCCGTCCACCGGCACCACGTCGGTGTGCCCGGAGAGCACGATGCCGCCGGTGGTGGTTCCATCGTGGGCGGGGATGGTGGCCAGCAGGTTGGCCTTGGTGCCCTCGGCGTTATGGATCAGGGTGTGCTCCACCCGACGGCCTGCAGTTTGTCGATGACCTTCTCGATCAGCGGCAGGTTGGTGTCCCGGCTGGTGGTGTCGAGGCGGATCAGTTCATTGATTTCGTTCAGGGTCTTCTCACCCGGTGCTGCGCTCACTGCTGCTCCTGATGTGCTCGTGCGTTGCTGTTACCGCGCACCCAGGCTGTGGCGTACGCGACGTATGTGATCAGCCCATGCTGTCACATCCCTCCGGACCGGTACAGGCTTCGAGTCCTACTGTGACTTGGCGCGATAATGCCGCCGCAGCCCCCGGCACTGCCCCGCACGGGGCTTGACTGGCGTAGGGTCAAGACATGGAGGACGGCAAGCGGCGGCAGAACACCCCACGACGGGACGCGTCGAAACGCACGCTGTTCTGGATTCTGCGAACGCTCGCGGGGCTGGGCGCGCTGCTGCTGATCTGGTTGGCGGCGGTGCTCTGGGTGCGCCTGGATGAGGCCGCGGTACCCGGCACCTCCGCGTTTCCGGATCTGCCGACGGAACTGGGGGTGGGCGAGCCCGAGCTGCAGTGCGCCTCCGGCGGGTGCTGGCGGGAACTTGAAGTCCAGGCCGGCACCGCCGCCCGGGCCCGGCAGCTGGCCACGGATCTCGGTTTGGAGACCGAGCAATGTGGTGCGTGGAATCCATTGATTTGGCGGCGCACCTGCACCGGGGCCTACGTGGCGGGAACCGCGGTACGGATCTACGCCCAGTACGGCTACGCCGGAATCGACTGATGCAGCACCGCCATCTGTGAACCCGGCGTGGATCTGAGAAGTTCCTAGTCATACTTCACTTTCGCACCGGAGGGTGGTTAGGTGTTGGCATGGCTACTTCCGCATCAATCACCGAGACCGACCGTACCTTCCTGGCCCAGTGCGTGGACTATGCCCGTCAGGCGCTGGAGGCCGGGGACGAGCCTTCGGCTCCCTGCTGGTCGATGAGCAGGGCCAGATGCGCTTCGTCGACCGCAACCGGGTCGCCGAAGGGGACCACACCCGCCACCCGGAGTTCGCGATCGCCCGCTGGGCCGCGGAGAACCTGGACCCCTCCGAACGTGCCGCCGCCACGGTCTACACCTCCGGGGAGCACTGCCCCATGTGTTCGGCCGCCCACGCATGGGTGGGACTGGGGCGCATCGTCTACGCCAGCAGCAGCCGGCAGTTGATGGACTGGCACGGCGAATGGGGCGTGGAACCCGGCCCGGTGAAGCCGTTGCCCATCAACGAGGTGGCCCCCGGCCTGGAGGTCGCCGGACCCGATGAGGAACTGAGCACCCAGATCAAGGCGCTGCACGCACGGCTGAACGGGATCGACCAGGACTGATAGCCGCCGGGCTCCTGGAGGGCGCCGCCTGCTTGGTGGCTCCCCGGCCTTCTACCCTGTCGCCATCGTCCCGGCCGGGCCCAGCACCATCTATGTGGACGGGCGGAACTCGATGGATGAGACCGGTGCCCTGTTCGACGAGGACGGGTTTGCGGTGCAGATGAGCCGGACGCTGGACAATGCCGAAACAGCGCTCGCCGCGGCCCGGGCAGTCCTGGCGGACGTCATCCAGTGGAACGTGCTGCTCATCGAAGGGGTGGACCCGGCGGCCGCGTATGGGGGAATCGCCTCCCGGCTGGCCGGTGCGTAACCGGCTCTGGTGACCGCGGCGATAATTTGCCAGCTCGGGGAGTCCGGAGCACAACGTAGGAGGGTCTGCACTCTAACCAAGTAAGTGGCACTTTGACAGATCCAACAGAATAGTAGAATACGGCCTTCCCCGCCCTCACACCTTTCCCTTGAAAACAATTTCATTCGCCAAAATCCGCTTGAATACCGCGTGTACCCACCGGCACAAATATCAATATAATGTTGATATTAAAATTTTCGCCGGGAAAAATAGACACTAGACTATTGGCCCAACTTGGTCTACCTTGAATGTACCTCGTGAGAGCGCGAGGGGTGTTTATATTCTCAAGTGCTTTCGAGTGGAGAACACTTGAGAATCGTTCACTCTGTTGCAACACAAAAGGCGGTTTCCGATGAAGACCGATTGTGAGAAGTTGTCGGTCTACCTCTCAGTTCAGGTTTTGGATTGTGTCCGAGAAATGGCAGCAGCTGAATCTGTGTCTGTGACTGAGATATTAAGGCGTGCGATCGGCGCTCAAAAGTTTATTGAGGAAACTCAGAAAAGCGGGAGAGCGATCTACGTGCGTGACTTTGAGAACAAACAATTCGAAAGAGTGATCTTTCAATAAAATCGAAGGGGTCTTCCATGAGACACAGCGGCAGAGGACGCCTTGGTCAATCCAGTGGTAAAGCTACCTACGACCAAGGGAATGCGCAGGAGGACGCGAAAACAGCTAATTACACGTTGCACATGGCGAATAGCAACCGTCATGAGTCTCGGATGTTGGGCGATCATGAGATTTCTGAATCACCTAACGAATCTTCCAATCTCCCTATTGATAGACCCAGCACTTATTCCGTCAGGTGGTTACCGCACGACAAAATGGGACTGGTAATAATAATTGGTATGTTGCTGCTAATTCTAATCAGCTTGCTTTTGGGTAACAGCATAACAGACCAACTTATTTCTGCTCTTACGATGACTGTCGGTTTTTACTTTGGCAAAAACAATAAGTCAATAGATACCTCCCTGGGCCGGGAGTTTAGGATTCGATAACAAGAACCACCAGCCAGAGTGCATTTTCTGGCTGGTGGTTCCCATTACAAGCGTTTTTCTAGAAATCACATTTTCCGCTCTATATTACGTCGACGGTCAATTCACGCATAGAAACCATGCTGGCGCTCATTCAAGCCCTAATATGCGTTGAATCAACAAAACTACGAGCAACATTCTTCGCTACATACCCCAACCTATGTCGATGCCGGTGAAATCTCTCCCAAGTTCTAATCCATAGGCCAGACTAGCAACGCACAAGATGAATTCCAGCAGTGCAAGATCTATACAGTACAAGAAGCCTAGGGATCGACGCTGCTTCCGAGGAGAAAGCTGCTCTCAAGCATGTCGTTCCTGGGGCTCAGGTTAGTTAGGCATTTTGACAGTTAACTTAGATCCAACCGTTGCAGCATAAGTAGGCGTAGAATCACCGACAATGAGAAGGAACAGGTTTTTTCGCTGAATGCCAGAACAGAGTGCACAACGGTCCTCCATCCCTGAGAAAAGTCCGGGTGTTCGTCTCCACGAAGGAAGCGTGATGCAGACACCCTATGATGTTCATGCCCAATCTTGACTCCACGACAAAGGGCAAGATCAGGCTGCCCAGCTCGCTGGCCTGGCAACCGGTCAGCCGCAGTTGGCGGGGCGCTGGCAGTGGCCCAAAGAGTTGCTTGCCGGCACCGAGCAGCAGCGGATGCACGAACAGGCGCAGGCTATCGATGAGATCCTCGGCCAGCAGCTGGCGGGTGAGCATGCCGCTGCCCAGGATCACCATCTCCCCCTGCCTTCGGACTTCAGCCGGCGCACCTTCTCGCCCACCTCACCGGCAATCACTTCCGTGTGCCGCCAGGCCGGATCCCGCAGCCTCGTGCTGGCCACGTACTTTGGCGTCTGGTTCATGTGCGCGGCGATGGGGTTGTCCCTGCCCACGAACGGCCAGTAGGCGGCCATTTTCTCGTAGGTGCGCCGCCCGAACAGGTAGGCGGTGGTGGCTTCCAGCCCTGCGCGCCGAGCGCCGCGTGGATTGCCGGGGCGTAGCGCGCACCCCAGCCGCCGTGTACGAATCCGCCGCTGCGGTCCTCATCCGGTGAGCCCAGTCCCTGCATGACCCCGTCCACGGACAGGAACTCGACGGCGACCAACTGGCGCATGATGTGCTCCCCTGACTGTGAAATTCAATGGGTGACGGTGCAATGCAGGCCGGTCAGGCTAGCGCCAGCGGAAGATCCGGGCGGCGATCAGCGCACAGCCCGCGGTCCACACCGCGAAGACGGCCAGCGGCCCAAGGGACACATCCGCCTCAAACCAGGCCGCCTGCAGCGATTGGGCCATCGCCCCGGCCGGGGTCAGCCCCACGACCGGTTCCAGCGCATCGGGCATCAGCGGCCCCGGGGTCCACAACCCGGCCGCGAACAGGGCTGAGCATGAACACCAGCAGTCCCACCCCGTAGGCGATCTGG
>NZ_BAXF01000077.1:0-7551 GCF_001310435.1 Arthrobacter sp. JCM 19049
CCTCCGGAGGCTACGCCGAATACGTCACCGCACCGGCCGAGGTGCTTTTCCCGGTTCCCCAGGACATGGACCTGAGCCAGGCCGCCGGCTGCCGGAGGTCGCCTCGACCGTGGTCTCGAACATCTTCGACCAGGGCGAACTACGCTCCGGGCAGACCATCCTGATCCACGGCGGCGCCGGCGGCATCGGCTCCATGGCGATCCAGCTGGCCAAGGCGGCGGGGGCACGGGTGCTGGTCACCGCCTCCAGCGCCCAAAAACTGGCCTACTGCACCGAACTGGGTGCGGATGCGGGAATCAACTACGCCACCGAGGATGTGCTCACCCGGGTCAAGGAACTGACCGAGGACACCGGGGTGGATCTCATCCTGGACGTAGTGGGCGCGAAGTACCTGGCCATGAACCTCAAGGCGCTCGCCGTGGGCGGACGGCTGGTGATCATTGGGCTGCAGGGTGGGCGCAAGGCCGAAGCCGACCTGGGCTGATGCTCTCCAAGCGGCTGCGCATCATTGCCACCACGCTGCGTTCCCGACCGCTGGAGGAGAAGGCCGGCATCGTGCACCGCACCGTCCAGCGACTCACCCCACTGCTGCAGGACCGGTCACTGGAACTGAATGTGGAGCGCAGCTTTGGTTTTGACGAGCTGGCCGCCGCCCACGAGTACTTCGACTCCGGAGAGCACAAGGGAAAGATTGTCGTAACGCTGCACTAGGCCAGCGGCCCGGTGGGAGTAGTGTGGATTTGTTTACATCTGGGTGACCCGCTTCATAGCATGGGGTCACCCAGATCACGGGGCACATCATCACCGCACCCTCTCGAAAGGTAAGTTGCCATGAGTCGCAGTCATACATTGCCGCCGGCAGCGGTCGATCCGCAAGTGGCCGAGCGCGAGGAGAACCGCTGGACCCCGACGCGGATCATTATCTGGGTGGCGATCGCGCTGCTGGGGGCCGTGGCATGGTCCGTCCTGGCCTTCTCCCGCGGCGAGACCATCAACGCCATCTGGTTCGTGTTCGCCGCGGTGGCCACCTACCTGATTGCCTACCGCTTCTACGCCAAGTTCATCGAACGCAAGATCGCCAAACCCGATGACCACCGCGCCACCCCGGCCGAATACTTGAACAACGGCCGGGACTTCGTGCCCACCGACCGCCGGGTGCTCTTTGGCCACCACTTTGCCGCGATCGCCGGCGCCGGTCCGCTGGTCGGCCCGGTGCTCGCCGCGCAGATGGGCTACCTGCCCGGAACCATCTGGATCATCGTCGGCGTGGTGCTGGCCGGAGCGGTGCAGGACTACCTGGTGCTGTTCTTCTCCATGCGCCGCGGCGGCCGCTCACTGGGCCAGATGGCCCGCGAGGAACTCGGCGTCATCGGCGGCACCGCCGCCTGATCGCCACCCTGGCCATCATGATCATCATCGTCGCCATCCTGGCGCTGGTCGTGGTCAACGCGCTGGGTGAATCGGCCTGGGGCGTCTACTCGGTGGGCCTGACCATTCCGATCGCCCTGTTCATGGGCATCTACCTGCGCTTCATCCGCCCGGGCAAGGTGCTGGAAGTGTCCATCATCGGTTTCGTGCTGCTGATGTTCGCCATCATCTCCGGACGCTGGATCGCCGAAACCCAGTGGGGCGCCGAGTTCTTCCACATGGAACGCACCACCATCGCCTGGGCCATCATCATCTACGGCTTCATCGCCGCGATCCTTCCGGTCTGGCTGCTGCTGGCCCCGCGCGACTACCTGTCCACCTTCATGAAGATCGGTGTGATCGCCCTGCTGGCGATCGCGATCATTGTGGTGCGCCCGGAAATCAACGTCCCGGCGGTGTCCGAATTCGCCTCCCGCTCCGATGGGCCGGTGGTGGCCGGCAGCCTGTTCCCGTTCCTGTTCGTCACCATTGCCTGTGGCGCGCTCTCCGGGTTCCACGCCCTGATCTCCTCGGGCACCACCCCGAAGCTGGTGGAGAAGGAAAAGCAGACCCGCTTCCTGGGCTACGGCGGCATGCTGGTGGAATCCTTCGTGGCCATCATGGCCCTGGTCGCCGCGATCTCCATCGACCGCGGCATCTACTTCGCCATGAACGCCTCCTCCGCCGCCACCGGCGGCACCGTGGAAACCGCGGTGGCGTTCGTGAATTCGCTGGGGCTTTCCGGGGTGCATCTGGAGCCCGGGACGCTGACCGACCTGGCCAACCACGTCGGGGAGGAGTCGGTGGTTTCACGCACCGGCGGCGCCCCGACCCTGGCGGTGGGCATTGCCACGATCATGCACCAGTGGTTCGGCGGGACCGCGATGATGGGCTTCTGGTACCACTTCGCGATCATGTTCGAGGCCCTGTTCATCCTCACCGCGGTGGACGCCGGAACCCGTGTGGCCCGCTTCATGCTGCAGGACACCATCGGCAACTTCGTCCCGAAGTTCAAGGACACCTCGTGGCGTCCCGGGGCGTGGCTTTGTACCGCGATCATGGTCGCCGGCTGGGGGTACATCCTGATCCTCGGGGTCACCGACCCGCTGGGCGGGATCAACACGTTCTTCCCGCTGTTTGGCATCTCCAACCAGCTGCTGGCGGCGATCGCCCTGGCGATCGTGATGACCATCGTGGCCAAGCGCGGGAACTTCAAGCACCTCTGGGTGGTCGTGCTGCCGCTGGCGTTCACCGTCGTGATCACGTTCGTTGCCAGCTGGCAGAAGATCTTCTCCACCGACGTGAAGGTCGGCTACTTCGCCAACCACAACGCCTACAAGGAAGCGCTGGCCAACGGGGAAACCAGCCTGGGCAGCACCAAGAGCGTGGAGGCCATGGAGGCGGTCGTGCGCAACACCGGAGTGCAGGGCTGGCTCTCGGTGGCGTTCCTGCTGCTTTCGGTCATCGTGATCGTAGCCGCGATCATCGCCACCGTGCGTGCCGGAACCTCAACGCGGCCGATGATACCGAGGACCCGTACGTGGAATCCAAGATCTATGCGCCGCAGGGCATTGTCTCCCTGCCGGCGGAGAAGGAACTGGAGGCGAAGTGGAAGGACTACCACGAGGCCACCGGCACCACCCCCGCCGCGGGGCACTAGGGGAGGGGAACATGGGATTCGTCCAGGGCCTGTCCAAGGCCAAGAAGTTCGTCGACGGGGTGTTGGGCGCCGACAAGTACCAGCACTACCTGGAACACCACCGGCGCCAGCATCCGGGCGAGGAACCGATGAACGAACGGGAGTTCTGGAAGGACTACACCGACTGGCAGGAGCGCAACCCGCAGGGACGCTGCTGTTAGGAACCCGGTCCGGGCACCCTAATCGCAGCGGGCAGTGGCCGTCGCATCTATCAAGGATGCGGCGGCCACTGCCGGTGGTGGGCTGGTCTGCGAATCCCGGTACTCTTAAACCGGTACCAGAGCACAGGAAGGCAACCATTAGCTCATGGCTTTCTTTTCCCGCTGCGCCAAACCCGCGCCGCCAACCGCGACCTCGGGCAGGGGGTGTGGCGTCGCGCCCACGACCGGTTCAACCGTTCGCTGGACCGGGTGTTCCAGGTGGTGGAGGGAATCGGCAACGACGAGCTGCACAACCAGCTGATGGCCTGCGCCAATGAACTGGCCGACCTGCAGCCGCGGGTGCGCGTGGTGTGCACCCAGGCCCAGAAGCTGACTCCCAGTGAAGAGGAATTCGTGCCCGAACGCACCTTTGACGTGCACCGAGCCCTGACCAAGGCCGCCAATGACCTGGCCACCAGTGCCAGGTGCTGGCGATGACTCGGCTGCAGGCCGAAGCCGGCAGCGATGTCAGCAACTTCGCGGTGCGCACCCGCGTGCAAATCGTTATCGAAGGAGTCCAGGCCGCTGAGGCGGCCCTGGAAAAAGTGCGCGACTGACCCGTTTTTCGGTTTCCCCGCACCCGGTGCGCACACTAGATTGGGAACATGAGTAGACAAGTTCCACAAGTCACGTTCCTGGACGGAAATTCCATTGACCAGCTGGGCTTCGGTGTCTGGCAGATTCCCGATGAGCAGGTTGCGCCGGTGCTCGCCGCGGCATTGAAGGCCGGTTACCGGCACATCGACACCGCTGCGATCTACGGCAACGAGGCAGGAGTGGGCCGCGCGATCGCAGAGAGCGGGCTGGAACGCCCGGAGCTGTTCATCACCACCAAGGTCTGGAACTCCGAGCAGGGCTACGACAAGACCCTGGCCGCCTTTGATGCCTCGCTGCAGAAGCTGGGCACCGACTACGTGGACCTGTACCTGATCCACTGGCTGCAGCCCAAGCGCCAACTGTACGTGGATACCTGGAAGGCCCTGGTCCAGTTGAAGGAATCGGGCCGGGCCCGCTCCATCGGCGTCGCCAACTTCACCATTGAGGCGCTCGAGGAGCTGCATGAAGCCACCGGTGTCCGCCCGGTGATCAACCAGGTCGAAACCCACCCGTACTTCCCGCAGCATGAACTGCGCGCCTACGAGAAGGAACACGGGATCATCCACGAATCCTGGTCGCCGCTGGGACAGGGCGGCGAGCTGCTCAAGGACCCGGTGCTCGTTGAGATTGCCGAGAAGCACGCGGCCAGTACCGCCCAGGTCGTCATCGCCTGGCACCTGGCCTTGGGCAACGTGGTGATCCCCAAGTCGGTCACCGAATCGCGGATCGTTGAGAACTTCGCGGCGCTGGGTGTGAACCTGGACGCCGAGGACCTGGAAAAGATCGCCGGCCTGGACCGCGGGGCCGAAGGGCGGATCGCCTCGGATCCGGCAACCGCCGACTTCGCCTAGAACCCGCGTGGCACGGCGCTGGCCCTGCCTCTGGTGGGGCCAGCCGCTGCGCTCTAGACTGGCGTTGTCCTTTCGCCGACGCAGATGGAGCGAATATGAGCGCAGAGCAGTTCCCCGAGCCCGTCATCGAGGATCACCGCTGGTGCATTTGGCGCTGATCCGCAAGACCCTGGGGTTTGACGAGATTAGGGCGTTCTATGACGCCAGTTTTCCCCAATTGTTTGCCGCGTTGCAGGACAGCGGCCGCCGGCTGGTGGGCGCCCCGCTGGGTATTACCTACGGCACCCCCGGCCACCTGATTGACTTGGCCGTGGCGTTGCCGCTGGATGCCCCGCTGGGTTCCGTGCAACCCGTGGTGGGCGCAATCCTGCCGGCCGCCCGTACGGCCACCCTGGTGGTGCAGGGCGACTACGAACAGTTGGCAGCAGCGCACGCCCATCTGCGCCAATGGGTGCTGGAGCAGGGGCTGAACCCCGCGAGGTGGCCTGGGAGCAGTACCTGACGCAGCCGGAACCGGACGCCGATCCAGCGCAGAACCTCACAAAGATCGGCCTGGTCTTGGCTGGTTGATCCGAACCCGGCATCATCCGGCGTTATCCGTCGCTCCCCGAATCGGCCACCGGCGGCGTCGGCGTAGCTTGCGGGTATGAAAAACGCCCTTGTCACAATCGCTGGCGATTCTGACAAGGCGTCTGGCCGAGCCCCCTGCCGGATTTGAACCGGCGACCTGCTCTTTACGAGGGAGCTGCTCTACCCCTGAGCTAAGGAGGCCAAGTGCCACTAGGGCACCAAGTCACTTTATCCGAGTCGCTCTTGGCTCGTCAAAACGCGAGGGCGGCTGGCCGCGTCCTAGCATTTGGTTCCGTCTTCGGGAACCTGTCCCTCAATCAGGTACCCGTCCACGGCTTGGGTCACACAGTCATTCGAGCGGCCGTAGGCGGTGTGGCCGTGGCCTCATACGTCAGCAGCACCCCACCCTGCAGCTGCTTGGCCAGTGATTCCGACCAGTGGTACGGGGTGGCCGGGTCGCCGGTGGTTCCGATCACCAGAATGTCCCCGGCGCCGTCGGCATGCAGTTCGCCGGGAACCCGGGTCGGCTCGAACGGCCAATCCTCACACCCCAGGCACCGTAGGAGAGGTACTTGCCCATGATGGGAGCCTGACGCTGCAGTTCGCTGGCTTCGGCTCCATCCGCGCCTCGGCCGCGTCCATCGGGTAGTCTAGGCAGGTCACCGCGCCGAAGGCCTCGGTGGTGTTGCCCGTATAGTTCCCCTCCTCGTCGCGGCCGGCGGACAGGTCGGCGAAGTACTGGATCTGATCCACGTCGCCCTCCAACGCGTCGGCCATCGCCGAGCTGAGCATCGGCCAGGAGGTTGACTCGTAGAGCGGATGATGAAGCCGTTGATGAAGTCGATGACCGGTACCTTGCGCCCGTCGCTGGCCACCATGGGCTTGGCCTCAAGCTTCTTGAAGAAGTCCTGCAACTGCTTGTAGGCGTCCTCCGCGGTGCCGGTGAACGGGCAGTCCCCGCTTTCCACGCAGTCTTCCAGCCAGGCCTCGATTTCCTTTTCGAAGCCGACCGCCTGGGCCAGGTCCACCTGGCTGGAGGTGCTCTTTGGATCCATGGCCCCATCCAGCACCATCCGCCCGGCGTGCCCCGGGAACAGGTCGGCGTAGGTGGCGCCGAGGAAGGTGCCGTACGAGAAGCCCAGGTAGTCCAGCTGCTCATCACCCAGGGCCTCGCGGATGATGTCCATGTCCTTCGCCGCGCTGGCGGTATCCACGTGGCCAAGCAGCTCACCGGTCTTTTCCAGGCAGGAGTCGGCGTACTTCTTGGATTCGGCGCGGATTTCCTCGCGTTCGGCGGGGACCCAGCTGCGCTGGTTCTGCTGGCGCAGTTCGTCCTGTTCAGCGTCGTCCAGGCAGGTGACCGGGGTGCTCTTGCCCACCCCTCGCGGGTCGAAGCCGATGACGTTGTATTCGCGCTGCAGTTCCTTGCTGAACATCAGCGGCACCGAGGACTTGACCAGGTCCAGCCCCGAGCCGCCCGGGCCGCCGGGATTGACCAGCAGGTTCTTTTCGCTGCCCTGGGCGACGCGGCGGTTCAGCGCCAGGTCGATGGAGCCATCCTGCGGGTTCTCATAGTCCAGCGGCACCTTCAGGGTGGCGCATTCGATGACGCTGCCGCACTTTTCCCACTGCAGCTGCTGCTCGTAGTAGCTCTGCAGCCCCTGGGCCACCGGCTCCGGTTCGGCGCGTTGTTCCGTGGGGGCCGAGCAGCCGCTGACCAGCAGTGCGAGCACCGCGCTGAAGGCCGCGGCGGGGACCACCGGCGGTGGCGTGGACGTACGGACACGTGTCGCTCCTTGGTTGGTGAGCGCCGCAGCGCTGGAAAACTATCGTCGGACCGGTTGCAGCAGGGTGGACATCAGCGCCTCCAGGGCCAGCAGCGGGGTGACGTTGGCGGCCAGGCGGCGGCGGGTTTCGTTGATCGCGTCGATCTGGGCGAGGGTTTTCTCGCTGGGCTGGGCGGCGGCGTAGGCGCTGATCTCTTTGCGCCGGTGCTCATTGATCAGCTCCACCCGGGTGCCCAGCTGCAGGGTGAGCACGTCACGGAAAAAAGTGGTCAGGTCGATCAGGGTGCGGTCCAAAGAATCGAAGGTGGCGCGGCGGGAGAAGCGCTTGGCGTCCTCCTCCAGCTGCTTGAAGGCCCCCCGCAGGCCCGGCGGGATGGTTTCCTCCTCGCCCAGCCCGTTCGCGTGGCGCAGCGCCGCGGTGCGTTCGGCCAGTGAGGCGC
>NZ_BAXF01000078.1:0-7510 GCF_001310435.1 Arthrobacter sp. JCM 19049
CCAGCGCGCGGGAGAGGTGGCCGATGGCCAGCTGGGAGCGCACCGAGTTGCCGGCATTGTCCAGCAGCGGCGAGAACGCGCCGATCGCGCCCTTGCCCGGGGCCATGGCCACAATGCCGCCGGAGACCCCGGACTTGGCGGGGATGCCGATTTCAAAGAGCCATTCACCGGACTTCTCGTAGAGGCCATTGGTGGCCACCACGGCCAACACGTCCCGGCACACGTCCGCGGAGATTACCCGCTCCCCGGTGACCGGGTTGACCCCGCCGTCGGCGAGCGTGGAGCCCATGATCGCCAGGTCGTGGGCGGTGACCTTCAACGCGCACTGGCGGGTGTAGATGTCCACGATTTCCAGCGGTTCGCCCTCCAGCTGCCCGTGGGCCTTCAGGAGCCGGCCCAGCGCCTTGTTGCGCTCGTTGCTTCGGGATTCGGAGCGGTAGACCTCGCCGTCCATCTTCAGGTGGCGTCCGGCGAAGGCGGAGAGGCATTCGCGGATGTTCTCCCACTTCTCGGCCGCGGTCTGCCCCGGAACCAGTGCTGCGGTGGCCAGCGCTCCGGCATTGACCATGGGTTCATGGGATGCCCCTCGTTCAGCTCAATGGCCATCACCGAGTTGAAGGACATGCCGGTGTTGTTCACCCCGATGTAGTCGCGCACCGCGTCATGGCCCAGCTCCTGCAGGACCAGCGCGTAGACGAACATCTTGGAGATCGACTGGATGGAGAACTCGTAGTTCACGTCCCCGGCGCATAGCACGTTGCCGCCGACGTTGGACAGGGCCACGGCAAACAGGGAGGGGTCCACTTCACCGAGGATGGGAATGTAATAGGCCAGCATGCCTTCGTCGATGTCGGCGTAGCGGGCGTGCACATCCTGCAGCAGCTCCTCGATGCGAGCCTTTTCCGGCAGGGAGCCGGTGGAGACTTGCTGTTTGACATCACTGTAGTCATTTGGAATCACTGACGCCCCCTGTCCCTTGCCGTACATGGTCCGCTCCTGCCTCTACAGGCTATACCGGGGCGCCCTGCCCCGCCGCCGAGTTGAGTTCGGTGTTTCCAGTATCCGTGCCCGATCGGCGCCACCACAAACCACGGTGTGCCGCGCGCCTAGCCGCGGACCAGGGAAACGATCTGCCCGGTGGCCCGCCCGGAGGGGGCCAGCAGGTGCCCCAGGTGCTTGTGCACCCTGATCACCGTGGAGCGGTCCGCCACCCGGGCGCCGGGAATCCTGGATTCCAGGACCGCCTCCAGGCGCAGCGCGTCGGCCCGGCTGCGGCTGGTGAGCGCGACGATGAGGTTGAATTCCCCGAAGGCCACCCCGGCGAACTGGATCTCGGGCATGGCCAGCCACGCACCGTCCCCCTCCACCAGGGAGCGACCGGGACCTGCAGGAAGTACCAGGTCACCGCCGGCCAGTTCGAGTACTGCTGGGCAACGTGGATGCGCAGATCCAGTGCCTGCTGCATGCGCAGCGTGGCCAGTGCGTCACTGGCCCGCTGCCCGCTGATGCCCAGCTCCCGGGACAGCTCGGTGTTGCTGGCGCGCACGTCCTTTTCCAGCACCCGCACGATGCCGGTGGCCAGCTGATCGGGCACCACCTTGGCGGCGGCCGCCCGCGGCGGGCGGAAACGCGGAATGCTGTTGACCTGGGCTGCGGAAAGGGCCTGCACGGTCCAATTCGCACCGAGCTTGAGAATGGAGTTCAGGATGTAGGTGCGGGTGGAGCGCACCCCGGGCAGGGTTCCCAGCCGGGTGAGGATGTATTCGGCCAATTCGTCATCGTCGCGTGCGGTCAGCGTCATCACGATGTCCCGGCTGCCGCTGGTCAGGTCGATGGAGATGATGTCCCGGTCAAGGCTCGCCTGCCCAGCGGTGCGCAGCACCTGGCCGGGATGGCACTGCACTTCCACGATGGCGGTGCTGCCGCGGTGTCCGGCGTCCTCCATGGCCACCGACCAGGCGCAGCCGCTGGAGATGATGCGTTCCCAACGCCGGGCCAGGGTCACCGAGTCCAGCCCGAGGATCCCGGACAACGCCGTCCACGGGACGCGCGGCTCGATCTGCAGCGCATTAATAATCTGCAGGTCGATCTGCTGAAGCTCGAAATTCTTCATACTTGCCCGCCCTTGGGGAATTTTCCTTCATTTTAACCACAACCATTGCTCGGCCTGTCATTGTAATACGGGTCACGTCCGAAGGACGCACACGCAGAAGGAGAACGACATGGACACCACTGGGCACCGCTTGGGCACACGGGCGGTGGGAACGTACCGGCTACTGGTTCCCATCCTGATTGGCCTGGAGTTCTTTTCCGGGCTCGTGCAGGGATGGATTGTCCCGCTGCTCGGGGAGATTTCCCGGGTCTACAGTGTTCCGCTGGGCCTGACCAGCTGGGTGCTGGCCGTGGGCCTGCTCTCCTCGGCCGTCAGTGTCCCCTTGATCTCCATCCTCGGCGACCGCTTCGGCCCGCGCCGACTGCTGGTGGTGGCGGTGAGCCTGGCCGCAGCCGGTTCCATTCTGATCGCCCTGGCCCCGAACTTCGCCTGGCTGCTGGTGGGCACCGCGATCCAGGCCCGGTCGCCGCGTTCCTTCCGCTGGCCATGGCGCTGCTGAAATCCCACCGCCCGCAAAGCGCAAACCGGGATGTGGGTCTGATCGTGGGCACGCTGACCTTCGGTGTTGCCGCCGGCAGTATCTTTGGCGGCATCGCCATGGACGCCATCGGCCGGCTGCACACGGTGCAGCTGATCCCGGCGATCGCCCTGGCCGTCTTCGTCCCGTTGGTGCTGTTCTTCGTCGCCGAATCCCAGGCCGATGCCACCCGCAGTGTTGACTGGCTGGGCGCCCTGTTGCTGGGCATCGGCCTGGTGGGCCTGATGTACGGCCTGTCCGAAGGTTCGCAGTCCGGCTGGCTGGCAGCCGCCACCGTGCTGCCCATCGCGGTGGGCGTGGCCGCGCTGGTGCTGTTCCTGATGGTCGAACGCCGCGCGCTCTCCCCCATCGTGGACATCCCGGCGATGCGGGCGGCCGGGCTGGCCAATCCGATCTTCATCGGCTTCCTGGTGGCGCTGACCATGTTCGGCAACCAGTCCCCTCCGGTCATGTTCCTCACCGCCAATCCGGCCGAGCTGGGCTACGGCAACGCCATGCCGGCCTCCGGGGTGGGACTGGTGGTGGCCGTCTCGGCCGGCAGCCTGACCCTGGGCTCGTTCCTGTCCAGCATGATCTCCAAGAAGCTGGGCCGCACCAGCACCCTGGCCCTGTCCTGCCTGGCGGCGGCTGCCGCCCTGTTGTGCATGGCCTTCGTCCCCTCCTCCACGCTGCTCTTTGCCCTGTGGCTGGCGATCTGCGGGGTGGGCACCGGCATCGTAGTCGGCATCCTGCCCGGCGTGGTCATTGAGCGTTCCCCCGAATCCGCCGCGGGCTCCGTGGCCGGGGTCTACAACACCGGACGCACCATTGGCGGTTCGCTGGCCGGCGCGTTCGTCGCTCGGTGACCACCATGCTGGTGATCAACCCCGGCAGCGGGCCGAAGCGGCGCCGGCACCCTCCCTGGCGGCCTTCCAGGTGGTGTGGGTCTGCTTCGCCGCCGTGAACGTGGTGGCCGCCGCCTCCCTGTTCATCGGGCGCAAGGGTGCCACCGCGCCAGCCGAACCGGCCAATGTTGCGGCCCCGGACGCGGTCGCCAGCTGATTCCGGCGCAGTCGTTCACCACCTGGCACCCCTGGACACCCGAACCTTTCGAACATCCCCGACCAGCCGACATCTTTGAACAAGGAGTTCCCGTGAGCAACACCGAAGAAATCCGCGACCAGATCCTGGCCACCATTGAACAGCGCCAGCAGCAGCTGTTGTCGCTGAGCCACGGCATCAGCAGCCACCCCGAATTGGCCTTCGAGGAATATTGGGCCTCCTCCGCCGTGGCCGAACTGCTGGAGAACGCCGGGTTCGCGGTCCAGCGCGCCGCCTACGGCCTGCCCACCGCCCTGGAGGCCGTTTACGGGCAGGGCGAATTCACGGTGGCGGTGGTGGGCGAATACGATGCCCTGCCGGAAATCGGACACGGCTGCGGCCACAACATCATCGCCACCGCCGGCGTCGGAGCCGCCCTGGCCTTGAAGCCCGTGGCGGACTGCCTGGGACTGCGCATCAAGTTCCTGGGCACCCCGGCCGAGGAAATCGGCGGCGGCAAGATCCTGATGCTGCAGCAGGGCGCCTGGGACGATGTGGACTTCTCCCTGATGGTCCACGGCAACACCGGGGTCCAGTACCGGTGCCTCAGCCAGGGCACCCAGGCCTATGAGCTGCTGGATGTCACCTACACCGGGCGCACCGCCCACGCCGCGGCGGCACCCCACGAGGGAATCAACGCCGGCTCGGCCGTCACGCTGGCCCAAGTCGCCTTCGGGCTGCTGCGCCAGCAGCTGAAGTCCAGTGTGGTGGTCTCCTCCTTCGTGGTCAGCGGCGGCACCGCCACCAATGTGATTCCCGGGGAGGCGAAACTGCAGGTGGAGATTCGCGCGACGCAAAGCTCGGACTGGGAAGATGCCCGGCAACGGGTACGCGCCTGCCTGGAGGCGCGGCGATCGCCACCGGCTGCCAGCTCTCGGTGGTGCAGCCCGAGCTGCCCTATGAGCCAATGCGCCAGGACCCGGCGCTGGCCCAGTACTGGGATCAGAACCTGGAGCGGCTGGGCTACCAGATCAGCGGGGAACAGCCGCCCACCGGCGGCTCGACCGACATGGGCAACATTTCCCAGTACCTGCCGGCCATCCACCGATGCTGGCGGTCAGGAACAGCGACGCGGTGATGCACACCTCCGATTTCGCCAGGGACGCGGCCAGCACCGACGGTGATGAGGCGGCCCTGAACGGGGCGCGCGCCTGGCGTTGACCGTGGCCGATGTGGCCAAAGACCCCGAACTGGTGCAGCGCCTGCGCGCGGCCCGCGAGCAACGTCCCTCCGCAAAGCTGTCCAACCGGTCCGGGAACGCCGTGCCGGCCCAGGTCGGCTCCCCGGCCTAGATCAAGCCGTTCCCGCCCGTTGGTGGCCAGCACACCCCCGGGCGGGAGGGCAAAGCCTCAGGCGGTGGCGGGAAATGTGTAATCCCCTACACTGTTTTGCAGGTTACTGCGCGCCGGGGCGCGGGCACCTAAGGTTTAAAACATGGCTGAAGCAATTACCTTTCACACCCGCAAGTGGGTCCGCCCCGAGGACCTGAACGCCAACGGCACGCTGTTCGGCGGTTCGCTGCTGCGCTGGATCGATGAGGAAGCGGCAATCTACTCGATCATCCAGTTGGGCAACAAGCACGTGGTGACCAAGTACATGTCCGAGATCAACTTCGTGGCCTCAGCGAAGGAAGGCGACCTGATTGAGATGGGGCTGACCGCCACCGACTTTGGGCGCACCTCCATCACGCTGCGCGCCGAGGTGCGCAACATCTTCACCCAGGCCAAGATCCTGACCATCGACAAGCTGGTCTTCGTCAACATCGGCGAGGATGGCACCCCGGAACCGCACGGCTACGACCACATCACCTACACCCGGGACCGCATCCCGCTGGAGATCACCAAGTCCCTCGTCTAGCACGCGCTGAAAGCCCTACCCGGCCCCTTCAGCCACCAGGTTCCCAGCAGCTGACCGGCGTGGTTTTGACGGCAACCACCGTCAAAACCACGCCTTTCTCATGCCCCCGGGCGCGCCGGGCCGCTCGCGGCGAAGAAAATCTTGCCAGCTTGCCGCACCACGCGGGTCTCGAGCACAGTAGTAGGTGCCCGGGCACAACAGTGCCGGACATCCATCCAGCTTGCGAGGTCCCCATGAGCCGCATGATCTTTGTCAACCTGCCCACCGCCGACCTGGCGAAGGCCGATGCCTTCTATGAGGGGCTGGGGTTTACCAAGAATGAGATGTTCTCGGATTCCAACGCCACCTCCTGGATGATCAGTGACACGATCACCGTGATGGTGCTGCACCGCGACTTTTTCGCCAGCTTCCTCATCGATGGGGACACCCCCACCGTGGGCAGCGGCACCCGTGAAGTGCTCAACGCCCTGTCCGCCGATTCACGCAGCGAAGTCGATGATTTCGTGGCCAAGGCCGTGGCCGGCGGCGGCGCGGTCTACCGGGAGGCCAGCGAACCGTTCGAGGGCATGTACCAGGCAGCCGTCAAGGACCCGGACGGGCACGTGTGGGAAATCGCGTGGATGAGCCAGGAGGCCATGCAGGCCGAGGCCTGATCCATCGCTCGCGCCGAAGGCACCCTGCCCCAGGCAGGGTGCCTTCGGCTTTTCCATAATGAAGTTCTCCGGATCCCTCCGTGTTGCCCGGCCCGGCCAGTACCTAGGTTGAGGTATGACTTCGACACCGTTACCTTCTCCCCCGGGCACCTGGCGCCCGCCGCTGCGGTTGGGGCTGACCCTGCTGCAGCTTGCCGTGATGGGCACCCTTGGGGTCGCCGCGATCACGCTGTTGGCCGTCTGGCTTCCGGCCAGCCTGGCCCTGGTGGTCCTGCTGGGCCTGGGCCTGCTGATGCTGGTGGGGCTGGTCTATGCGATCTTTGCCCTGTCATGGTTCGAGACCCGCAGGGTCACCGACCTGTACGAGCTGCCCGTCGCCGAGCTGCGCTGGCAGCCCAGCCAGGGTCCCGGCTTCGGGCAGTACCTGCGCAGCCTGGGCCGCAACCTGTCCAGCGGGCGGATGTGGGCGGCCTTTGGCAGCTTCGCCCTTTCCGTATTGCTGGGTGCCGCCACCCTCAACGTGGCCCAGTGGACCATTGAGTCCCTGGTGCTCTCCTTCGCGCCGCTGACCGGGGCCGAGGAGGTTTCGGGCCCGTTCGGCTGGCAGCTTCCGGCCTCCCAGGCCCCGCTGATGCTGATCATTACCCTCGTTGGATGCGCGGCGCTCGTGGGCCTGGCATTCCTGCACCGGGCCATCACCACCGCCATCATCGGTTCGGTGGCCCGTGAAACCGACCTCAGTGCCGGGCCTACACCAGCTCCGCCCAACGGGCCGGGGCGCTGCGGGCCGCGGAACTGGAACGCACCCGCATTGAACGGGACCTGCATGACGGGGTACAGCCCCGGCTAGTGTCGGTGGGCATGGCCCTGGGCCTGGCCCACCAGCAGATCGACACCAACTCGCAGGCCGCAAAGGAACTGGTGGCCGAGGCGCACACCTCCACGAAGGCGGCCATCACCGAACTGCGCCAGCTCACCCGCGGCATCTACGCTTCCGTGTTGGAGGACCGCGGACTGGATGCGGCCCTCTCGGCCGTGGCCGGACGATCCCACATCCCGGTGAAATTGGATGTGGACCTGCCCGGGCGCTGCGAGAAGACCGCGGAAGCGGCCGTCTATTTCTCCATCGCCGAAGCCTGAACAATGCGGCCAAGCACTCCCGGGCCTCCGAATGCCGGGTTACCGTGCGGTTGCGTGCGGAACAGGGCCAGTCCAGGCTCTGGGCGCGGGTGGAGGACAACGAGGTGGGCGGGGCCGCGGTCCTGCCCG
>NZ_BAXF01000079.1:0-7441 GCF_001310435.1 Arthrobacter sp. JCM 19049
GGCGGGCCCCCCGGGCAACGGCCGTGGGTGCGGCACGACGCGCCCGCGCGTGCTCAGCACCAGTACGATGCTCACCGCGCTCAACCCGAGCATGATCGCCGGCCAGAACAGGTACTGGGTGGCGCCGGTATGGGCGATGCTCAGCCACAGGGCGTAGCTGCCGATGAGGTAGGCCAGGTGGATGAGTATAACCCGGGTGCGCAGCCGCCAGCGGACCTTGGCCTTCGGCGAGAGCGCCAGCGCCAGATGGCCAGCAGCGGAATCACCACCACGAGGATGGCAAGCACCGGCGGCCAGGGCAGGAAAGTCATGGCGGTAAAGCCGGCGGCAACCAGCAATCCGACTTCGAGGATAAAGGACACCGTCGCATACGCCGCTGAAATACCAGGTGACACCCGCGAGGTCTTGCCAATACCCATCGCTCTTAATCCCACTCCACTTCGGCACTTATTACGTTTCTTCGCTCGTCCAACAGTCTATGTCCTTCGCGCCGGGTGCCGCGACTTGGACGCCTCGCCTCATACCCGCCGGAGCCGGCGGAACGCCGTGCCTCCGCTAGCGCTCGGCCGTGTAGCTTTGGCTCCCGTCACTGGTGGAAACCGTGACCTGGTGCAGGCTTGCGTCGACCTGACGGACGCTTTGCAGAACCTCGGTGGCGATTTTCTTCAGCTGCTCGCGGTCCTCGGCCTCCTGGCTGCTGACCAGCAACTCCAGGTGGCCTTCCTCGGGGGCGAACCAGGCTTGCACCTGACGGTAGGGTGCGTTGAGCTGGGAGACTTCGGTGACACCATAATTGCCCAGCCACTGCCGGATCTTCTCCTCAGCCCAGCGTCCGCGCTGCGCGCTGGTCATGGCCGGCGCGGTGCTCTCCACGAGGCACCTTCAGCCGGACCGGTGGCCGGCACCGGATCGGAGGGGGCCTCGGTGCTGTGGGCACCGGCCGCACGCTGGATCACTTCCACCCCGCCGATGGCCAGCGCACCGGCGCCAATGATCGCAATCCCCAAGAACAGCAGCATCAGCAGTACCGAACCGCCAGCCTTTTTCATGTGCCCCTCCTTATGAACCCCCAATCATCATAGACCGTCCCCGGCTTTTCGGCGGGAGGGCATGACAAAGCCCCGGATCCTGGTGGATCCGGGGCTTGCATGTGGAGATGGGAGAATTGAACTCCCGTCCGCTGTGGTGTTGCCAGGTCTTCTCCGGGCGCAGTTTGCTGTGGATTTTCTCTGCCCCAGCCATCCCGCAAACAAGTGGCTGGTCCGGGCACAGTTGCCTAAATTATGCGATCAACGCCGGCAACGTTCATTGATCGCAGTGGCTATCTAAATGACGTTAGGAACAGGGGCGATAGCATCCCCTGGCTAACGGACTGTCTGGCTGCTTAGGCAGCGAGAGCGAAGTCAGTGCGCTTAGATTCGGCACTTATTTGGTTGCAAAGAGCGTTAACGAGATAACTTTGCGTCCTCGGCCCGCTTCATCTGTCGCGACTCACACCGTCGAAACCGATCATCCCCGTATTTTGTTTTCAACCTTTGATCTCTCAAAGCCAACGACATCTTCCGATGCCCACCTTTTCGGTGCTAATCCATACTAGCGCAGCCCCGGCCAAAGCCCAAGGGGCTGAGAGCCGAATCACGCCGAGCGCCGGTTGCGCTCACGCATCGCCCGCAACGCGTCGCGGTTATCCTGCTTTTCGCGCAACGTCTGGCGCTTGTCGTACTCGCGCTTACCGCGGGCCACACCGATTTCGAGCTTTGCCCGGCCCTCCTTGAAGTACAGGCTCAGCGGGACCACGGTCAGCCCCGTTTCGGCGATCCTGCGTTCGATCTTGCTCAGCTCCTGCCGGTGCAGCAGCAGCTTGCGCCGGCGACGGGCCGCATGGTTCGTCCACGACCCGTTGAGGTACTCGGGGATGTAGATGTTCTCGATGAACAGCTCCCCCCGGTAGAACTGGCCAAACCCGTCAACCAGCGAGGCCTTGCCTTCCCGCAGGGATTTGACCTCGGTTCCGGTCAGCACCATGCCGGCCTCATAGGTATCGAGGATTTCATAGTCATGCCGCGCCTTGCGGTTGCTGGCGATGACCTTGCTTTCCTGGTTCTTCTTAGCCATGGCACTCCTTGTCTTGCACGTACGAAGAATCGCACACAGGGACCAAGTCTAGCGTTAGAGAAGTCCCAATGGGTTCACGGCCTGCCCGTTGATCACGGTTTCGAAATGCATGTGGCACCCGGTGGAGTTGCCGGTGGTCCCCACGTAGCCGATCAGCTGGCCCTGCTTGACGTGTTGCCCGGCATGGGCCACCACCTGCGACATGTGGTGATAGTTCGTGGCCAAGGCCTTGCCCTTGACCACGCCGTGGGAAATGGTCACCTTGTTGCCGGAGCTGCCGCCCCAGCCGGCCATCCACACTTCGCCGTCGGCCGCGGCATGCACCGGTGCTCCGCACTGTCCGCCGAAGCCCCAGTCCACGCCCGCGTGTACATAGCCGCCGCGTCCGCCGTAGTCGATGGTGCCCGCAGGGGTGGGCCGCCAGCCGAAGCTGGAGGTGATCCGGCCACTGGAGACCGGCTTGACCAGACCCCAGCTGCTGGGCTCCGACACGGTCTTGGGGGCCGGTGCCACGTACTTGGGCTTCTTGTAGCTGGCCTTGCGGCCTCGGCCTTGGCCTGGCGCTTGGCCGCCTCTTCCTTGGCGCGCTGCTCGGCTCCCACTTCGCCTTGGCTTCGGCCTGGCGCTTGCGCTCGGCTTCTTCCTGACGCTTCTTGCGTTCGGCCGCTTCACGGATCAGACGCTCCTGGCGTTCCTTGATCTGCGCGTTCACGGCCGCGTATTCCTGCTCCTGCTTCTGCAGCTTGGCCTGAATCCGCGGCTTTTCGGCCTCCAGCTTGCTGCTTAGGGCCTCCGTGCTGGCGATCAGCTGGTCCAGTTCGCTCTTGCGCTGTTCGGCCTCATCGCGCGCGGATTCCTCCTGGGCCAGGGCACTTTCGGCCTCAGCTTCAGTCCCTGGATCTGCTGTTCGACCGCAGCCAGGCGCACCTTGTTGTTCTCGTCGGTGGCCTGCTGCTGCGCCAGGTCGTTGTAGACGCTGTTCTGCGACTCCAGCGCCTTGCTGGCCAGGGTGATGCCGTCGGCGATCTCGGTCGCGGACTCGATGTTCAGGATCATGTCCAGGCCATCGGACATGCCGCCACGCTTGTAGGCCTCCGAGGCGATCTGCGAGATCGTGGACTCGGTTTCCTTCAGCTTGGCCGAATTCTTCTCGATCTCCGCGGCCAGTTCATCGCGGGTCTGCTGTGCGGCAATCAACCGGTCATTCAGGTCCGCCACCGCGGCCTGGGCGTTGGCGACGCGGCTGCGGGCATCGGCCAGGGCCTGCTCGGCGCCGGGCAACTGACCCTGCTGTTCACGCAGTTTGCGATCGGTCTCCACAATGTCGGCGTCCAGAACTTCCATGTCCTCCTGAATGGAGTCAATGTTCTGCTCGACCTGTTTCTTGCGGTCATCCAGTTCGTCTGCCCCTGCCAATGTGGCCGGAACCAGCATCGTCAGCGCCAGAGCGCCACCGACAGTCGCGCGGAGAAACTTACTTCGCACCGCGTGAGACAGCATAGTGCTCCTTAATGAGATTTCTAGTTCCGGTGAAGATCGGCAAAGAATTGGCTAAACCTTCAGGTAGCGCTTCAACGTTACCACTGAAGAAATTGTTGCCAAAATGATACCGATTAGCAAGAGTCCGGGCGCAATCAGCAGAACTTCGTTCGTCGAGATGAACGCGACCCCGAGGTTGTCATTGGCCAGTTTCTCCTCCACGAGGAACTTCACCAGCAGCCAGAGCGTGCCCGATGCCAGCAGGCTGCCAATGACCGCGGCGATCACCCCCTCGATGATGAACGGCAGCTGAATCGAGGTCTTGGAGGCGCCAACCAGACGCATGATCGTGGTTTCCAGCCGGCGGTGCATGGCCGAGAGCTGGATCGTGGTGCCGGTCAGCAGCACCGCACAGACGATCATCACCCCGGCCACCACGGCGGCGGACGCCGAGGCGACGCGCACCAGCTGGAAGACCTTCTCCAGCAGCTCTCGTTGGTCGATCACCGATTCAACGCCGGGGATGGTGGAGAACGTCTCATTGATGACCGGGTACTTCTCCGGGTCATTCAGTGCGATGCGGAAGGACTCGGGCAGCTGGCCTTCCTGGACCTGGTTCAGCAGCGGCGAATTCTCGAACTGCTCCTGGAAGTGCTTGTAGGCCTCGGACTTCGACTCGTAGGCGAACTCCTTGATGTACGGGGACAGCTCGTCGCTCTTGAGCAGCTCTTCGATATGCGAGCGCTGCTCGTCGGTGACCTGCTCACCGGCGCAGTTCAGCTCCTGGGAGTTGTCGTCGCACAGGAAGACCGCAACCTCCATGCGGTCATACCAGTAGCCCTTCATCTGGTTGATCTGCAGCTGCAGCAGCACCGAGGCGCCCACGAAGGTCAGCGACACGAAGGTCACCAGCACCACCGAGACGACCATGACGATGTTCTGCTTGAGGCTCTTTCCCGCCTCGCGGAGGATGAATCCTGGCCTCACTGCTCTCCATCTTTCGTTTCGCTCGAATCCTGTGCCGGCGCATCCTGACCCGTTTCCTTCGCGGCAACGTCCTCGGAGGTGCCAAAGTGCAGCTCGCGCGAGCCGTCCTGCTTGATCACGGTGGTCATCGGCATGTAGCTGCCGCTGGTTTCATCGCGGATGATCTTGCCCTTGCTCAGCTCGATCACGCGGCGCTTGTAGTCGCTGACCAGCTCGTGGGCGTGGGTGGCCATCAGCACCGTGGTGCCGTTCTGGTTGATCCGGTCCAGCACGTTCATCACATCGAGGCTGTTCTTCCGGTCCAGGTTGCCGGTCGGTTCATCGGCCAGCAGGATCGAGGGCTTGTTCACGATGGCGCGGGCGATACCCACGCGCTGCTGCTCGCCGCCGGACAGCTCGGTGGGCTTGCGACGGGCCTTGTCCTCCAGGCCCACCAGCTTCAGCGCCTCGGGCACCCGTTCACGGATCTGGCGCGCGGCGCGCCAATGACCTCCAGCGCGAAGGCCACATTGTCAAAAACACTGCGTTCGCGCAGCAGCCGGAAGTCCTGGAACACGAATCCGATATCGCGCCGGAGCTTGGGTACACGCCAGCTGGGGATCCGGTTCAGGTTCTGTCCGGCGACGTAGACCGCGCCCTCGGTTGAACGCTTTTCACGCAGGATCAGGCTCAGGAATGTGGACTTGCCGGAACCGGACTCACCGACAAGGAACGCGAACTCGCCTCGGTTAATCTCGATGTTCACATCGCGCAAAGCCGCATTTCGCTGCTTCGGTTCATAGATCATCGAGACATTTTCGAATTTAATCATGTCTTCAATCGCTTGCTAACGTCGGGCGCGACGCAGGCCCCGGGTCCCCACCCACCGACGGCACAGAATGCGTCATTTAATTGAAACCCTATCGGCGCACGCGGCCCTCTCCCCGAATTTGGGCGCGTGTTGCCGGTTTCTTGGCCGTTACACAGCCTACGACATGAGCGGCGTTAATGCGGTTCCCCGCGCCGTGAACCGGCGCGGTGCGGGCCGGGCCGATCCGCTGCGGCTAAGCCGTCGCCAGGGTCCGAACCCCGGGCTGGGCGCTAGGCGACCAGCGGTGCTCGGTGCGTTCGCGCACTTCGTCGCGGCTGACGCCCTCGGCCAGTTCGAGCACCGCAAGACCGTTTGGGGTGATGTCGAAAACCCCCAGATCGGTGATGACCCGCTGCACTACCCCGAGCCCGGTGATCGGCAGGCTGCACTGGTTGACCAGCTTGGCGCTGCCGTCGCGGGCGTTGTGCTCCATCAGCACGATGACGCGTTGGGCGCCGTGCACCAGGTCCATCGCCCCGCCCATGCCCTTGACCATCTTGCCCGGAATCATCCAGTTCGCCAGGTCCCCGGCCCCCGAAACCTGCATGGCCCCGAGGATCGCCACATCGATCTTCCCGCCGCGGATCATTGCGAAGCTCATCGCCGAATGGAAGAAGCTGGCCCCGGGCAGTACGGTGACGGTCTCCTTGCCGGCGTTGATCAGGTCCGGGTCCACTTCCTCCTCGGTGGGATACGGCCCCACCCCCAGGATCCCGTTCTCCGACTGCAGCACCACGTCCACGTCGTCGGCAGGTAGTTGGGCACCAGCGTTGGCATCCCGATGCCCAGGTTCACGTACGCCCCGTCGGGCAGCTCCCGGGCGGCGCGGGCCGCCATCTGCTCACGAGTCCATGCCATGTTCACCACGACCTTTCACTTGGCGCGGGTGGTGCGCCGCTCGATGGGCTTCAGGTGCTGCTCGCCGACCTCCACGATGCGGTGGACGAACACGCCGGGCAGGTGCACCTGGGCCGGGTCCAGTTCACCGGGCTGCACGAGCCGTTCGACCTGGGCCACGCAGATCCGCCCGGCCATCGCCGCCGGCACGGAGAACTGCTGGGCGGCCTTGTTGAAGATCAGGTTGCCGTGGGTGTCCCCCAGCGCGGCGTGCACCAGGCAAAGTCGGTGACGATGGAGGGTTCCAGCACGTACTGCTCCTCGCGTCCGGCAAAGTCGATGGTGCGCACTTCCTTCGGCTGGCTGGCCTTGAGCACCGCGCCGTGCGCGTCGTAGCGTTGGGGCAGCCCGCCGTCGGCCACCAGGGTCCCGACCCCGGTGCGGGTGAAGAACGCCGGGATGCCCGCGCCTCCGGCCCGCAGCTTCTCGGCCAGTGTGCTGCGGGGTGAGTTCCACCTCCAGCTCCCCGCTGAGGAACTGGCGTTCAAACTCCTTGTTCTCCCCCACATAGCTGGCGGTGATCTTGCGGATGCGGTGGGCAGCGAGCAGCACGCCCAGCCCCTGCCCGTCCACGCCGCAGTTGTTGGAGACCACGTGCAGGTCCTCGACCCCCGAATCCAGCACCGCGTTGATCAGTTCGGTGGGGTTGCCGGACAGCCCGAAGCCGCCCACGGCTATGGAGGCGCCGTTGCGCACATCGGCCACGGCGACTTCCGGATTGGCAAGGCTCTTGTCGAGCATGGTCTCAGAGCTCCTCGGCTGGCGGCCCGGACACGCTGTGGCCCGGATCACTTGGGCTGACTGCTTAGGCTCATCGTATGACTGCCCCGGGCAGAAAGAAACCCCCGGCCTCGCCCTAGAGGCGAAACCGGGGGTCGGCTGTACTGCGCCGGGCCGCGGCGGACGGCTAAATCAGGTCTTCGCCGTTGCGGCGCGCCTCCAGCCATTCGGCGATGAACCCGCGGGCGATGAAGAACATCACCGCGCCCACGATCACCGGCCAGACCAGCACGTACAGGATAGTGCGAGGGTACCCATCTAGTTCTCCTTCGTGTTCGTGGTTGCGGTCTCACCCGCGGCGGATGGGGAGGCCGCCGGGGCGGCCCCCTTGGC
>NZ_BAXF01000080.1:0-7387 GCF_001310435.1 Arthrobacter sp. JCM 19049
TGGGCGCCCACGCCCCGGTGCCGGCCGACGGTGAGCCTGCTGCGGTGGATGCGGAGTCCGACACCCTGTTGTCCAAGGCCCGCAAAACCGCCCAGCGGGTCCAGTCCTCGGACGCTGATCTGATTAACCCGAAGACCGGCCAGATCCCGGTGACCCGCAAGGAACGCCGCGAGGTCGAGGAAATGCTGAAGAAGGAGAAGCCGCGCGACTAGCGTCCGTCCGGTGACAGTGCCAAGCAGGCTCCACCGCCGCCCGCAGGGGTAGGCGGTGGAGCCTGCTTGATTCTGGGGCATTGTAAATGCCACGCCCGGCACCCCGATGCAGGATAAACATCCCAACTCAGAAGCGACTTCCTCTGGTGCACCGAAGTTCCTTGATGTAACGTATATCACGGTCGTAATTCCGCGCCACATCATCAATTTTGCACCCTCGAAGGGCGAGTCCCGTGCCCAATGGGCTCGCCCTTCCAGACTCCGCTTCGCTCCACCGACCTGGCCCCGGGCCGATGATTCCAGTACGGGTCGCGAGCGTTCGCGCGCACTTTTCCTGGAGAGGAACCCTTCCGCATGTTGCAGCAAGCCCATCCCCCGCATCATCGAGGCATTCGAAGGAGGCGCTGCTGACACTGTCGGTCGTGACCCTGTCCACTTCCCTCGCATTGGTCCCCAATGTCGCACATGCGGCGCCCTATGCCCCGGATGATGCCTTGGAAGCGATCGAAACTGGCAAGCTGACTCCCGGCTTCCAACAGGAGTTCGTGGACCTGGTCAAACAGGACCGGGTGTATTCCCACGTGCAGGAGCTTTCAGTGGGGATCGGCCCACGCGTTGCAGGCACCGCGGCGGAGGACGCGGCACAGGATTATGTCGAGCACCATCTGCAGGAGTACGGCTTCCAGACCTCACGCGAGGTGTTCGACGGACGCACACAGTTTGTCGCCAACGTCGTGCCCAGCCGCGACCTGCCCGGCATTGCCAGCTGGCAGTACCGCTCGGCCCAGGGCGCCAAGATCACAGGCCCTTCGGCACCGCTCAAGGCACCGGTCATCGACCTGGGCGATGGCAGCGGACTGGCGACCACCGAGGTCACCGATGCCCTGGTGATCATCGACTGGAATGCCAATGCCGAGGCCCGTACGGCGCTGCTGGAGCAGCTTGCCGCCGCCGGTGCCGCTGGCATCATCCTCGCCCAGACCAACCCCAAGGGATCCATTCCCAACCTCCGTGAGGTGCCAGAATCGGTGGCCGATCTGGTGGTAGTTACCGCCGGAGGCGTGCAGGCTGTCCGTCTGCGCGAGCTGGCGGCAGCCCCCGGCGACGCTCTAAGCCTGAGCATCACCACCGAGCAGACCCGAGATGACAGCTCCAACGTCATCGGCGTGCGGCCGGCCGCCAACGATGACGGAACCGCACCGATTGTTTACGTCGGCGCACACGTCGACTCGGTCGTGGGCAGTCCCGGGGCCAGCGACAACGCCTCCGGCATCGGCATCATGCTCGAAACCGCCAAGCTGATCAGCAACTACTCGCTGGACACCGAAATCCGCGTCGGTTCCTGGGGCGGCGAGGAAATCGGTATCCTGGGCTCTGCCCACCACGCCCAGAGCTTGAGCGAGGATGAAATCCAGCGCACGATCGGTGCCTGGAACATGGACATGGCCGGCACCGCGGAGAAGGGAACCAACGAACAGCCCTTTGGTTTCTGGGGTTTGAGCGTGAACCCAGACAACGAGTCCAACACCGTACTGAACTTCGCCAGCGACGTGCACAGTGACCTGGAGCAGGAGCCGCTGAACATCGGCTATGTCGGCCGCAGCGACCACCAGTCCTTCCACGATGTGGGGATCAATGCCGCCGTCTTTAGCTGGATGTTCTGGTCCGCTGACTCCTCGATCGTGCTCGAACCGGATTACCACCTGCCTCGGACACCATCGAGTTCGTATCTGCGGACCGCATGGGCTTCAGCGCGCAGATCATAGGTGGGTCGGCTTTCCGCGCGGCGTTGAACCCGGTGACCCTCAACGTTACCGACGAAACCGGCGCGCCGGCTGACGGAGCGCAGCTGGCCATGTCATGCGAGGGTGACACCGGCTGGCGCGAGGTGCCGCAGACTTCGCAGCAAGGTACACGGAGACCTTGGCCCCGCACACTACCTGCGATTTCGCTGCCGTCGGCGCCGACGGTGCGATCGGTGCGAGCCTGGACCAGGCAATCGCCGGGGACACCACGGTTGAGGTCGAACTGATCCTGGATGAGAACAAGCCGGAAGTTGCCATTGACACCAAGAACCCGGCCGGGGCCAGCGGCTGGTTCACCTCCGCACCGGTCACCGTTAACGTCACCGCCACCGACGAGACCGACGACGCGCCAGCAATCGAGGTATCCCGTGATGGACAGCGATGGAAGCCCTACACAGCACCGATCAGCATCGCTGAGGACGGTGAACACACCCTGCATGTCCGGGCCACTGATGGCTGGCAATCGAGACTCTACTCAGGAACTGGTAAAGCTCGATACCAAGGCCCCGGACCTGGAAGCCAGCGCGGTAGCCAGAACCGCGGACAGCTGCGCCTTGAAGTCTCGGATGTGACCTCCGGGGTCGGTGTCATCGAGTACCGCCTGGACGCCCAACAGCAGTGGAGCACCCTGGATACTGAAGAGGATGTTCAGGGTGCATTGCTAGGTGAGGTCGAGGTGGGTCAGGAGGGCGCGCTGGTTGAACTACGTGCCAGCGACGTAGCTGGCAACATCACCGCACCGGTCTCGGTGCAGATCCCAACCGCGCAGGATGGCACGCAGCCCTCGCCAACCCCCGGGGATGCCAAGCCAGTCCCGGAGGATTCGACGCCAGCCCCGGAGGATCCAACGCCCAATACCGAGAAGGACCTGGCGCGCACCGGTGCCGAGCTGATCACTTTCGCAGCGCTGGCGCTGCTGCTCTTGGGCGCGGGCAGTGCGCTCTTCGTGGTTCGCCGCCGGCGTTCCACAAGCCGACGCGGCTAACTCGTTGTCCCGGGGCTTCCCCGGAGTCGTCGAACCAACCCAGCCCCGCTGAACCACACTGTGTGTCCTGCGGGGCTGTTCGCGTCCAACCCACGGGCGTGAGGGGCCCGGCCGCACCAATAGTGTGCGGCCGGGTCCTTTCCAGTTCCCCTCGCGCCTTCGGACCCGCGGATCCGGTCCGCTGCATAATCCGGTGTAGCTAGGCGTCCCGGTACTTCAGTGAAACCCATCCAGCAACCAGCAGCCCGGCCGCCCAAAGCAGCAGGACTCCCAGGGCCATCGCGCTGCCGTAGGGTCCAGCGGCCCCGGTTACCAGCACCGTGGCCGCAGTGGGCAGATAGCCCAGGCCGAGGAAATCCACTGCACATTCACTGTCCCAGCAGCTGGGGCATGCCGACCAGCAGGACCAGGGCAGCAACAATGGTGCCCGCCGAGTTGCGGCACAGCGCCGCGATCCCCAGCACCATGAGCATCATCAGCCCCAGGTACACTCCGGCTTCGGCGAGCGCGCGGATCAGATCCACGGCATCAAAGACTCCGTACTCTCCGGCGGAGAGGGCCGCCGGAACGGCGCCAAGTCCCACCCCCACGATTCCCATTACCGTTCCGGCGACGAACAGGAACACTGCCTTGGCAGCGTAGAGCACGCCGCGGCGCGGAACTGCCTGCAGGCTGGAGGTGATGGTGCCTGAGGAGTACTCGGTGGTGAGGCACAGGCCGCCGCGGTGGCGAAGAACAGCTGGGCCAGCTGGAGGGTCGAGAACACCAGTTCGGGTGCCGGGGTATAGGTGTCAAAGCCGTTGTCGCCGCTGGCCTTGGCGCTGGCGCCAAGCAGCCAGGCGGTGCCGACCAAGGAAATAATGCCCAGCCACAACATCCAGGTGAGGGGTCGCAGCGAGGAGAACTTGATCCGTTCGGCCGCTATCGCCGGGGCCGACACCGTACCTTGCCAGCAGGAACCCCATGGACGGCAACTGCGCTGGCGGGGTCGTGCTTAGGCTGGAGGTCTCTTGCAGGATGACTCCAATACGGGAATAATTGACGGATCAACTTGTTATTACATTCATACGCATATAGGTTGGTCGCTGAAGCCCAGCGGAACCACGAACAGGACAAGGAGTCCCGCCATGCAGTTCGGTGTCTTTACCGTCAGTGACATCACCCGCGACCCCACCAACGGCACCATCCCCACCGAGAAGGAACGCATCGACGCGATCGTGGCCATCGCCAAGAAGGTCGAAGAGATCGGGATGGATGTCTTCTCCATCGGCGAGCACCACAACCGTCCGTTCTTCTCCTCCTCCCCCACCACCACGCTGGCCTACATTGCCGCGCAGACCGAGCGGATCATCCTGTCCACCGGCACCACGCTGATCACCACCAATGATCCGGTGAAGATCGCCGAGGACTTCGCCATGCTCCAGCACCTGTCCAACGGGCGCACCGACCTGGTGCTCGGGCGCGGCAACACCGCCCCGGTCTATCCGTGGTTCGGCAAGAACATCCAGGACTCGGTGAACCTGACCATCGAGAACTACAACTTGCTGCGCCGGCTGTGGGACGAGGACGTGGTGAACTGGGAGGGGCGCTACCGCACACCGCTGCAGAACTTTACCTCCACCCCGCGTCCGCTGGATGATGTGCCCCCGTTTGTGTGGCACGGCTCGATCCGCACCCCGCAGATCGCCGAAATCGCCGCCTACTACGGCGACGGCTTCTTCGCCAACAACATCTTCTGGCCCAAGGAGCACTACCAGCAGCTGATCGGCCTGTACCGGGAGCGCTACGAGCACTACGGCCACGGCCGGGCAGATCAGGCGATCGTGGGCCTGGGCGGCCAGTTCTACATGGGCAAGACCAGCCAGCAGGCGGTCAAGGAGTTCCGTCCCTACTTCGACAACGCCCCGGTCTACGGCCACGGCCCGTCGCTGGAGGACTTCACCTCCCAGACCCCGCTGACCGTTGGTTCCCCGCAGGAGGTGCTGGAGAAGACCCTGACCTTCCAGGAGTACTTCGGCAACTACCAGCGCCAGCTGTTCCTGGTGGACCACGCCGGGCTGCCGCTGAAGACCGTGCTGAACCAGCTGGACATGTTCGGCGAGCACGTACTGCCCGAGCTGCGCAAGGAAATGGAATCGCGCGCCCCGGCCGACCTGACCCCGGCGCCCACCCACGCCGGACTGGTGGCCGCCAAGAAGGCCAGGGAAGAAGCCAAGAATTCTCACCCCGACAAGGGACAGGACGCTTAACCGGGGATAAGATCAAGGGGTAAGGATGCCAGCCACAGGGCTGCAAGCATAGGAGTGCAGTGACACACAGTGAGCAAATGGTGGCCGGTGAGGCCACCACCGCCCCGGCCCCGCTAAAGAACACGGTCGAGGCCTGGGAGGCACTCTTCCGCACGCAGGTGGCGGTGATGCGCCACCTGATCTCGATGCCCGAATTCAATCGGCTCTCGGTGCGTGAATACGACGTGTTGTTCAATCTGCGCAATTGTCCCGAAGGCAAGGCGCGGCTGGTGGACCTGAACAAGTTCCTGCTGATCTCCCAGCCGTCACTGAGCCGGATGATCGTCCGGCTTGAGGAGCGCGGCCTGATCTCCCGCAGCCCGGATCCGACCGACCAGCGGGCGATGATCCTGTCCCTGACGGAGAAGGGCCTGGAGGTGCAGCGCGACATTGGGCGCGAGCACGTCAAGCACCTGCACGAGCTGATGGGGCATGCGCTGAGCGAAGAGGAGTTTAACCAGCTCAAGCACCTGAGCATGAAGCTGCGCGCCGGGATCGACTAGGAAACAACTACCACAGCACCAAGCATCAAGGCTTGCTCCCGAAAATGCCATCGAGCATTCCGGGAGCAAGCCTTTTGCTCGAACTAGTCAGACTCCGGCGGCGTGTTCTAAAGTTAGCGCGTTACTGCGGCATCATGGATCAACAAAGCACCTGATTCGTGCAATGACCTCTCCCGAAGCCAGATCGCGTGATCGTAATGGGTCACCGTCTCGCCGCGCTGGTCCCGTTTGTAGGCCTCAAGGACTACTTGCCGGGCCAGCCCGGAATCGACCACAACGTCCACATTGGCCGCCAGCGCAACGCGTTGTACAGCAGCGATGATCCACGTGTCGGGTTTGGTATTGGGGTAGCAAGGAGCATTCCCAGATAGTTGTGTGTAACTTTGCCCAGCCCTCGAACACTTCGGTACGCACGAATGTGCTCAGCGTCGTAGTGGCAGTATTCATTCGCGGTGAAAACCGGTGATTCAAGATCTACGAGATTCCGTGCCACATCACGAACAGCGGATGCTTTGCTACGACCAGCGGTAACCCCGTAACCGACCACACCCTGTATTTCCTCCTCGGACACTTCGAGCAGCGCGCGAAGGTCAACGGCAGCGTCCTCGTACGTTGCTTTGAATTCTTGCAGACGCGGCAGGAGTCCCTTTTTGTTCTTCGTCAGGTATTGCGTGCGCTGAGAATAGACGGCATCGAGCAGGGCCATCGGCAGTTGCCCCTGCCAGCCCCTCTTGTAGTCGGTGAGCTGTTCTTCGCTCAGGGTCTTCGCATCCTCAATGAATGCAACTATGAGGTCTTCCACGTCCAACCGCCTTACTTGCCGGAAAACTCGCTCTGACAGGAGCGATGAGGTTACCGCGAGCCTATTGCGGCCATCCGACGTTTAGCGATTCCGGTGCGTCATCAGCGCGTCTTGTGCACATGAGAAAAGCCGAGGCAGGTACATCATCACGACGCACCTGCCTCGGCTTTTCCCTGACCGCTAGCCCAGTAAGAAGTTCTTCTCACCGGCTGGCGGCACCTAGTTGGCCCGCTAGACCACATCCAGCCCGGCCTTGTCGACCTTGCGGTGGAAGCGCATCCCGGCCAGGCCGCCCAGCAGCGCCCCAACCAGGGCCACCACCGCGACCACGACCGCGGCGATAATGCCGGCGGTACTCAGGTCCCCTTCGTTCACGGGGATCCGCGGGAAGCTGTTGACCTGGGCCAGGACGTTGAACTGGCTGCCGCCAATCCAGCCCAGCAGCGCCACCACGATGGCGATCACCAGGCCCACAGCCACACGGCCAGGCCCTGCTTCATGCCGTCGAACCGTGCCATGCGCCCGGCGACGTAGCCGCCGCAGTAGTAGGCGACGAGCACGATGACGCCCAGCACGATGATCCCGACCATGCCCACCGTCTGCGGGTCCTGGTTCAGGCTCTGGGCGACCTCATCCGGGTTGACCCCGGTGCTCAGCCCCACGGCGGTGCCGGCGGCGGCCACCAGGGCGGTGAGCACCACGCCCATGCCGGTGGCGGTCAGCCAGCCGAAGAACGCTGAGCCGATCTTCATCCCGCCGTAGATGTGCTTCTCCCGTGCCACGACGGTTTCC
>NZ_BAXF01000081.1:0-7377 GCF_001310435.1 Arthrobacter sp. JCM 19049
CATCGCCGCCAGCCGTCCCCGGCTCGTGCAGGCCCGCGGATGGCAGGATCCGGAATCGCCAACCCCGGCGGTCACCGAGCGCGTGGAAGCCTAGGTCCCTAACCTCCGGGCAACCAGCGCACCGGCCACCGCTGGGGGGGCAGCCGTGGTGTTGCGTGGCCCGTTCCCAGCCCGAGTGCCCCAGCCTGGCTTGCCCTGCCCCCGGGGTGATCGGCGGCAAGGCCAATGGGGGTTCCACCGGGGATGGCATGTCACACTGTAACCGTGGACGCACAGATCATTTACACCATCCTTGCTGGCGTGCTGCTGGTGGTTTCCGCCCTGGGCACCATCTTCCCGGTGCTGCCCGGCTCCCTGCTGGCGATCCTGACCCTGCTGGGGTGGGGTTGGCTGCTGGGCAGCGCCGCCTCCTGGTGGGCGGCCGGCCTGGGCATGCTGATCGCCGCCCTAGGGTGGTCCGCCTCCGCGGTGCTCACCGGGCGCAAGCTCAAGCAACACCGGTGCGCGCGGTCCATCTTCTGGGCCCTGCTGGGCGCGGTGATCGGCGCCTTCGTCATCCCGGTGCTTGGACTGTTCGTCGGCTTCGCGGTGGGCCTGTTCGCCGGCGAAGCCCGCCGCCACCGGGATCTGGGCACCGCCTTTGATTCGTCCTGGGCGGCGCTGAAGGCGATGGCTGGGGCATCCTGATTGAATTTGGGTGCGTGCTGTTGGCCAGCTCCATTTGGGTCATCGGCCTGATCACCCACTTCGCCACCCGCTGATGCGCAACGGAAAACCGTCCTAGATCCAGCCGTTGTCCTGCGCCACCCGCGCCGCTTCGATCCGGTTCGCCGCACTGGTCTTGCCAATCGCACTGGATAGGTGGTTGCGCACGGTGCCCACGGAGAGGTGGATCTGCGTGGCGATCGCGGACACCGGCTGGCCACTGGATGCCAGGGCCAGCACTTCACGTTCCCGCTCCGTCAATGGGTTCACCGCCGACTGGACACTGATCATCGCCAGCTTCGGATCAACCACCCGGCCCCCGGCGTACACCCGGCGGACCGCGGCGGCCAACTCGGCCGGGGAGGCGTCCTTGACCAGGAAGCCGTGGGCCCCGGCGTCGAACGCCTGGCGGAAATATCCCGGACGGTCAAAGGTGGTGACAATCAGGATCTTCACCCCCGGATGCTCCGCCCGCACCTGCACCGCGGTGCTCAACCCGTCCTGCCGGGGCATCTGGATATCCAGCAGGCCACGTCCACCGGGTGTTCAGCCAGGGCCGCGGCCACCTCGTCCCCGTCGGAGCATTCGGCAACCACCTCAATGTCCGCCTCCAGGTTCAGCAGCGCGGCCAGCGCCCCGCGCACCAGATGCTGGTCATCGGCGATCAACACCCTGATCATGTATTGCTCCCCGTCCGCCCAAAATCAATGTGCACGCTGGTGCCGCCCAGCGCCGACTCCCCCACCGTACAGCTGGCCCCAAACAGCCGGGCCCGTTCGCGCATGCCGCGGATGCCGTGACCTTCGGCGGCGGCGCCCAGCCCGTCCCCGTCATCATCAACGCTGACGCTGTGCTGCTCCAGGCGCACCCACACCGCGGAGGCGTGGGCATGGCGCAGCACATTGGTCATGGCCTCGCGCACCACCCAGGCCACATGGGAGCGCAGCGCGGAGGGAATGTGTTCGGCGTTGCCCACCAGGTTGAAGGTAATCCCGTTATCGGCGCACGCCCGACGCAGCTCCTCCAGCTCCGCACCCAGATCCTCCCGGTTGATCCCGTGCACCGTGGTGCGCACCGAATCCAGGGCGGAGACCGCCAGGCTGGACAGCTGCTCCACCTCGCCGCGGGCCCGCTCGTACTGCCCGGCGTCCATCAGCTGCAACGCCAGCTGGGCCTTGAGGTTCAGGGCAGTCAGTGAATGCCCCACCCCGTCATGCACGTCGCGGGCCATTCGTTCCTGTTCGCTGAGCACCAGGTAGTCCGCCCGCAACTGTTCGGCCGCCACCGAATGCTCGATCGCGCTGGAGGTGACGTAGTAGATGACCATCAGCACCAGGTTCAGGCCGATCAAAAACAGCATGTCCAGGAAATCGCCAAAAATGACCGGCAACGCAAAGCAGAGCACCGTGGCCACGGCGTAGGTGGGGTACAGGACCCTGCGCGGCAGCAGGAAAGCGGCATAGGAAGTGATGAACGGAATCAGGCCCAGGCTGCCGCTGCGCAGCACCGGGATGCCCAGCAGCACAATGCCCACCAGCGCGCCGAAGTACCACAACGCCTCCGCCTGGCGGGCACCGCCAAAACCCACCGCCCAGGAAAACCGGGCATAGCCGCGCAGGTACACGGCGGCGAACCCCGCGGTCAGACCCAACCCGATGACCCGGATGGCGGCGGGGTACTCCCCCTGGATCAGCTGCAGGACCGGGAAAATCAGAAACAGGATCCAAACCCCGGAGATCCACCAGCCAAAACGGGCCCAGAACTCATCGGCCTCGCGTTGCGAGGCCTCTAGTCCCGTCACTGCCGCGCCCGCGCCTTGCGGGTCGCAACGACCGCGAACACCGCGAAGATCACTGCCCATAGCACCAGATTAGTCACTGGCATCCACAATGGGTCGGGGGCGAACCCAGTTTCCGGGGCCACCTCGCGCAACTGCAGGTAGCGGATCAGCGCCACGTAGCCGTACATCGGGGTGAACCGGGCAATGTCCAGCATCATGCCCTCCAGCGGCATGAACACGTTGCCGAAGAAGGCGAAGAAGACCATCAGCACCGGCCAGGCCCAGTGCGGACTCGGATTTGAAGACCATGCCCACCCCGATTCCGTAGCAGGCAAAGATCAGCGAACCGCCGATGGTGATCAGGTAGCTGGCCGCCCAAATCCAGTTCTCGCTCACCTGCGCCCCGGTCGCCGCACCCAGGGCAAAGACCAGGGCCGAGGAGATCGCGGCCACCGTGGTGGCCACGAGCATCTTCGAGGAGACAAATGTCGCCGGCGGCATGCGGGTCAGCGCCACCTGGCGGCCCCAGCCCTGCATGGTTTCGGTGGCCACGGTGCCGGCAATCGCCACCGTGGAGACGGCCGCACCGTAGGCGGCCATGGACACCATGACGTAGAACTTCACGTTGCCGAAGCCCAGTTCCTGATCCGTGTAGGAGGGGATGTTGCCAAAGAGCACGTACATGGCGCTGGGCATCAGCAGGGAGAAGACCAGGTTGTAGCCGTCGCGCAGGTGCCGGGCGAACTCGACCCGGATGTAGGTGGCGTTCATGATGCGTCCTGCGTGAGGTGAATGAAGGCTTCCTCCAGGCTGGGCGCGGTGATCTCCAGGTCGTAGGCCCCGCACTCGGTCAGCAGAAGGCGGGCAAAGGTGTCCGAGTCCTGGCAGCGGAAGGTGGCGCGAAGGCCGTTGCGCTCCTCCAGCCGCACCTGGCCTGCACCGTTTAGTGCGTGGTCAATCGATGCGGCGGTGGGCAGGGTCGCCACGACCTTGCGCCCGGAGATCATCTGGCGCAGCTGTTCGGTGGCGCCGTCGGCAACCACTTGGCCGTGGGCCATCAGCACCGTGCGTTCGGCGAAGTTTTGCGCCTCTTCCAGATAGTGGGTGGCAAAGATGATGGTGCGCCCCTCGGTGGCCTCGGCCCGCATGGTTTGCCAGAAGTCACGCCGGGCCCGCACATCCATGCCGGCGGTCGGCTCGTCCAGGATCAGCACATCCGGGTCGGGCAGCAGGGCCAGGGCGAACTTGATGCGCTGCTGTTCACCGCCGGAGCATTTGCCGACCCGCCGCTTGCCGATGGTGTCCAGGCCAGTGCGCTGCATGACCGCTTCAACCGTTCGGGCATCCGGTGCATGGAGGCGATGACCGTGATCGTTTCGCGTACCGTCATGTCCCGCAGCAGCCCTCCGGTCTGCATGACCGCCGAGACCCGTCCGCTCTTGACCGCGCGGTGCGGGTCCAGACCCAGCACGCGGGCGCTGCCGCTGGTTGGCGGGGTGAGCCCGAGGATCATGTCCACCGTGGTGGTCTTGCCCGCGCCGTTGGGGCCCAGCAGCGCGACGATCTGCCCGGTGGGGATCACCAAATCCAGGTCCCTGACCGCCTCGACGCGGGTGCCGCCGGCGCTGAAGGTCTTGCCCAGCCCCTGCAGGGTGACGGCGTCGGCTTTCGTCAGTGTTTGCATGTTTCCCAGTCTGGTTTGGGCGGGCGGCAACGCGAAGAGCCAAAAGTCATGAGCTGGGCATGACGAATGTCATGGGGCGGCATCGCGTCTAGCGCCGGCGGGGGCGGTGATTTCGCTCAATTGGCTGGGAAACTCTCAGAATAATCCCGTAATCTTCTTACCGTGCCTGATCTTTCTTCCCTAGCTTCTTTTGCATCCCAGGGCGGCGTACTGCCGCTGGGTGCCGCGTTTCTGCCTGACTGGCTGAACCCTGCCGTATTCCTGAACGACCCTGCCCTCGGCCCTGGGTGCTGCTGCTGGTGTGCGGCATCGTATTCGCCGAAACCGGCCTTTTGGTCGGCTTCTTCCTGCCCGGGGACTCCATGCTGTTCACGGTGGGAATGCTCATTGCCACCGGAACCATTCACATCCCGCTGTGGCTGTTCTGCCTGGCGATTTTCGTCTGTGCCTTCGCCGGTGACCAGACCGGTTACATGATCGGCAAGAAGACGGGGCCCGCGATCTTCAAACGCGAGGACTCCCGCTTCTTCTCGCAGTCCAATGTCCGGCGTGCCCACGACTTCTTTGAGCGCTTTGGCGGCCGTGCTGTGGTCCTGGCCCGTTTCGTGCCGGTGGTGCGCACGTTCGTCCCGGTCATCGCCGGTGTGGCGAAGATGAAGCACAGCACCTTTGTGTGGTTCAACCTTCTCGGTGCCCTGCTCTGGGGCGTCGGGGTGACCATGCTGGGCTACTGGCTGGGACAGATCGAGTGGATCGAGCAGAACATCGACCTGATCTTCATCCTGATCGTTTTCATCTCGATCATCCCGATCGTTTTCGAGTTGGTCAAGGCATCGATGACCGCGCGGAAGAACGCCAAGCCGAGAGCCAGGATGCTCCAGCTCAGGAATCCCGCTCGAACTCCACCAACAACTAGATCACCACGGCTGCCGGGCATCCTGCGTCCGGGGAACCGCCTTCGGGTCTCCCGGTGCAGGGAGGGCTAGGCAGAACGGCGGCGGAACTGTCCGCCGCCCCATTGCACGCCGCGGCGCATCAACCACTGGTCACAGGGTTGGATGCAGCCGCGGCGTACTCCGTGGCAGACAATGTCGGCGGCATCATCCAACAGCCGGGCCGTGGCCGCACCGGCCGGGCGTACCGCGTTCATCAACACCTCGCAGTCACAGTACGCACCAAGCAGATTGATCTTGCGTTCCAGGGCAGTGGCGCGTGGTGCCGCGGTGTTCCGGTAGTGGATGAGGAACGCAGCGTGCAATCGCAGTCAAAGTCCCGGGCCATTCGGTACAAAAAGCAGATCAGACATTCGTGATCCACGGGTTCGGGCAGATCCGACATGTCGCTCCTTTACTGCTGGAGGGATGAGGTCCCTGCCAGCTTCACCGCTTCACGCCCGCGCCGCGGCCAGTCGCCGCCGGTTTGTGGACAACCACCCGCAATGGGTCTCTTGCCCACAAATCCCAGTTGACTAACCTACATGCCTTGCAAGGAATGCTTCGACGCGGTCCAGCGCTTCGGCCACGCGCTCGTACCCGGCGGCAAAGGACAGCCTGATGTACTGGTGCCCTGCAAAGGGATCAAAATCGCCGCCCGGGGTCAGGGCCACTCCCGCCTCCTGCAAGAGGGCGGTGCAGTAGTCCGAGGCCGTTTCAAATTCGGCCAACACCTCCTGGGCGAGCTTCCCGTAAAGGTAGAACGCTCCGTCGGCAGGGGCCGCCTGGCTAATGCCGAGCTTGTGCAGCCCCTCCAGGACCAGGGCGCGGGTCCGGGCGAACTCCGCCACCCGTTCCTCGGCCTCCCGGTAGCTGGATTCCTCGAATGCCGCGAGCACCGCCTGCTGTGCCGGGGCCGGGGCGCACAGCGCTAGGTTTGAGGCCAGCGCATCCACGGCCTCGACCAGGTCGTCGGGCACCAGCATCCAGCCCAGCCGCCAGCCGGTCATACCCCAGTATTTGGAGAAGGAAGAAACAACGATGGCGCTGTCCGAATGCTTCCAGCGGTCTGCGAACGACGCCCGGGGTCAAACTCGATGCCGTGGTAGATCTCGTCGCTGACCAGCCGCACCCCCTGCTCGTGGCACCAGCTGGCAAGCTGGTCCAATTCGGCTTCGGAGAACATGGTGCCGGTCGGGTTGTTCGGTGAGGCGATGATCAGCCCGTCCAGTCGTCCGTGTTCGGCCCGGGCCTTTTCCAACAGTTCGACACTGGGTTGGAAACGTTCGGCCGGCCCGGTGGGCAGATCCACGACTGTTAGCCCCAACGCCTGCAGGATGTTGGCGTAGGCCGGATATCCGGGCCGCGCCAGCGCGACCACGTCTCCCTGGTCAAAGGCGGCTAGGAACGCCAGCTGGAAGGCTCCGGAGGAGCCGGTGGTCATCACCACGTTCTCCACCGGCACCGGCACCGCGTACTGGCGGTGGTAGTGCCCGGCCACCGCTTGGCGGGTGGAGGTCAGGCCGCGGGCGGGGGTATAGCCAAATTCCTGGTGTTCGCCGTGCAATGCGGCGGCCCGGTCGTTCACGGCCCCGGGGGCGCCGCCACCGGGTTCGCCAACGCACAAGGAGATCACGTCCTGGCCGTGGGCGCGCAACACCGCCACCTGCTCGACAATCTTCATGACTTCAAAGCCCGGAACCTGGGCGCGGCGGGAAACCTTCATTTCTTGGCCTGCACCTTGAATTCGCGCGGGCGCACCGGGTGGCGGGAGAGGATGGAGATGCGGTTGAACGCATTCATGGAGATGGCCAGCCACTGGATGACGGAGAACTCCTCGTCGCTGAGCACCATTCGGGCGCTGGCCAGTGCGGCGACCCGCTCGTCATGGCACGGCAGCTCCGTCGCGGCTTCGGCGATGACCAGGGCGGCGCGTTCGCGCTCGTCAAAAAGATCCGCGTCCTCCCACACCCCCAGCAGGGCGATGCGCTGCATGCTCTCCCCGGCCTCCAGGGCGCGGCGGGTGTGCAGGTCCAGGCAGTAGGAACACCCGTTGATCTGTGAAACCCGCAGGTTCACCAGTTCTGCCAAGCGGACGTCAATGCCGGCCTTGCGGCACGACTCCCCCAGCTGCTCGGAGAAGGCGACGATGGAGCGCCACAGCTCGGGATTGGACTTGTCCAGGAACAGCGGATCAGAAACAGCCATAAGCCGAGTCTAGTGTGCGCCCCCGCTCCCCGAGCCAGCGGATGCCGGCGGGCCGTGCCGGTTCCGGC
>NZ_BAXF01000082.1:0-7372 GCF_001310435.1 Arthrobacter sp. JCM 19049
GCCGAAGGCAGCAGCAAGCGCGCGGCCAGCAGCTCCAGGTGCAGGCGCGGTGAGGTGGCCCCGGTCATGTCGGTCAGGGCCTGGTTGGTTACATCGGCCCAACGGCTCAGCTCGGCCTGTCCGAACAGGGTGGATTGATCGGCCAGGCTCTGCAACTGGTCGCCGGGCATGCCGCGAAGGATCTTTTCCAGCCCCTCAGGCACCGCCTTGGCGATGATCAGGTCACGGAAACGCTCCAACAGGTCCTCGACGAAGCGGCGCGGATCCAGGCCGGTCTGCACGATCCGGTCGATCGCGTCGAACAGGCTGGCCCCGTCGGCCTCATGCAGCGCCAGGGACACCTCATCCAGCAACGTGGCGTGCGTGTAGCCCAGCAGGCGACCGCGGTTTCGTAGTCGACCCCGGCCTCCGAGGCCCCGGCCATCAGCTGGTCCAGTACGGAGAGGGTGTCACGCACCGATCCTCCGCCGGCGCGGATCACCAGCGGCAGCACGCCCTCGGCCACCTGGACGTTCTCACGTTCGCAGAGGGTCTGCAGGTACTGCAGCAGGGCCTCGGGAGGAACCAGGCGGAACGGGTAGTGGTGGGTACGCGAGCGAATCGTGCCGATGACCTTGTCCGGTTCGGTGGTCGCGAAGATGAACTTGATGTGGGCCGGCGGCTCTTCAACGATTTTCAGCAGGGCGTTGAATCCTGCCGGGGTAACCATATGGGCCTCATCGATGATGAAGACCTTGTACCGGTCGCGGGTCGGGGCAAAAGTTGCACGTTCGCGAAGGTCGCGGGCGTCTTCGACGCCGCCGTGGCTGGCCGCGTCGATCTCGATGACGTCAAGGGAGCCCGGGCCGCCGCTGGCCAGTTCAATGCAGCTGTCGCATTTGCCGCACGGGGTCGGCGTCGGGCCTTCGGCACAGTTCAGGCAGCGTGCCAGGATGCGGGCGCTGGTGGTCTTGCCGCAGCCGCGGGGCCCGGAAAAGAGGTAGGCGTGATTGACCCGGTTCTTCGACAGGGCAGTCATCAGGGGGTGGTCACGTGCTCTTGCCCGATAACGTCGGCGAAGGTGTCGGGACGATATCTACGGTAAAGCGCTGTACTCACACCGATACCCTATCTGTTCTTCGATGCATCAGGCATCAGCTGGTGAACAATTTCATCTGGCCGTACCACCCAAGGCTCCCGGGGCAGCCGGGCCGGGTCAAAGGCCCGCAACGCGGCGTCGAGCGAGCTGGTAGCAGGCCCAATGACTCTAGCAAGATCCCGCGCACTTGGTCGGCATCAATGCCTTTCTCGAAAAGGTCTTCGAGGGTCACTGACCCGTCGCGTTTGGCCAGCCGTTGCCCCTTGTCGTTGACCGCCAACGGCACATGGGCATATTCGGGGACGGGCAGTGACAGCAGCGACGCCAAATAGGCCTGCCGGGGTGCCGAAGAGAGCAGGTCGTCCCCGCGCACGACCTGGTCGATGCCGAAGTGCCCGTCATCAACCACCACGGCGAGGTTGTACGAGGGTGCGCCGTCGTTGCGTAACAGCACAAAGTCGTCGACCAGTCCGCGGTATTCGCCAGCCAATTCGTCATGGACGGTGAAGGAGGCGGTTTCGGCGCGGAGCCGCAAAGCGGCAGGCCGAACCTTGGCTCGCTCGGCCCGCTGCCCGTCCGTCAGGTTTCGACAGGTGCCCGGGTAGGCGCCGGGAGCGGCGTGCGGCGCGGACGCAGCTTCGGCGATGTCCTTGCGTGAGCAGAAGCATTCGTAAACCATTCCGCGTTCAGCCAGAGACGCGATGATCTGCTGATAGGTGTCCAGCCGCTCGTGCTGGCGGACCAGGGGGCCATCAAAATCCAAGCCCAGCGCCGCCAATTCCTTGAGTTGCATTTCTTCGGCGCCGGAACGCACACGGTCCAGGTCTTCAATGCGCAAGAGGAACTGCCGCGAAGTTGAGCGGGCAAATAGCCAAGCCAGAATCGCAGTGCGTAAATTGCCAAGGTGAAGCGGCCCCGAAGGACTTGGGGCGTAACGACCAGCGCCCACCTAGACTCCATTCACGCATCGTGGAAAAGTAAAGACCCCTCATGCACCTGCCAGAGCCCATCTACCCTTGCTACCTTCCGGTCCTGGGGGAGTTCAACAGGATGACACCACACGAGGGGTCACCAAAAATACTACCGGAGACGTGCCCGTGGATGAAATCGAGGAGACGTGCCCTTGCTCTCAACGAGGGTGTCAAGATCCTTGCCGCTTACCCGGCATTCTGTTGGGGAGGGTCACGCCAGCCCAGAACCCGGAGCACTTCATCGTTCACCTCAACTGTGGGCAACATGGGATTTGTCGCCATCTCGGGTTCGAACGATTGGGCGCTGCGGATGCTGCCCGGCAGGTGAGTTTGAATCATCCCGTTGGGGGTGCGCCATTCAACCGAGCCATCCGGGCGGTATGTGGATTGCCACCCGAGCGCATGCTTGAACATCTGGTGCCGCTTGCACAGCAGTCTCGTGTTCCGCCGTGTCGTTCCGCCGCCCTTCGCCCAGTCATCGATGTGGTCGATTTCGCTGGCATCGGGCAACCGACGACATCCGGGGAAGCAACAGTGCTCGTCCCGCCAGCGAAGGAATTCCCTTAGCACGTTGGGTGGCCGGTAGCGGTCTCGACCAATGTCGATTACCGCTCCGGTCCAGGGGTCGGTTAGCACCGGAATCAACGAAGGCGCGTTCTTGGCCAGCTGCAGCGCCACTCCCAGTGGGACCGGCCCGTAGCCTTCTAGTTCCGCTACCGTCCGTTGTGGGTTTGCAAGCATCTCCAGGGCCGGGATGGTGATTGCAATACGAGCCTTGACGTCGGCTCCCTTGCGCTCCGGCCAGCCATCCAACAACACATCCCGGAAGATGTCCGCGCGAATCTGCGCGTCGCCGCGATCGTCGTCCGGGTCGCGGTGTCCCGCGATGTGCCAGTTCAGCGTATTCATGATCGCGAGTGCGTCCTGGGCTTCCAGGGTGATCAGAATCTTGGCCATCCCGCCATCTTCGTTCCAGCAAATGACGCCGCGTTCGGCCTGCTTCACCTTGTGGCGTTCCTCCGGCTTTGTGGATGAAGGCGTCCGCGCATCTTCTGCGCCTGTTTCTTGACGGTGTGGTCGGGGCTGGTGCGGGCAATGGGCAGCAGCACCTCTTCCAGATGGTGGGCTTCCTCCGGTTCAAGATCCTGCGAGTTTTTCACGATTTCCACCGCGCTCTTGGTGGTGATGCTTCCTTGGCTGAGCTCGCTGAGCGTCCTTGGGCACAAATGGCGCAGGCCTTCTGCGGTGATCAGTTTGCCTCGCACTACCCGCTCGGGTTCGCGCATGGCGATGGAAACTTCACTGACCAGCGAAGAGCGGATGATGTCCGGGTTTCGAGGGTCGACTCCGTAGTACTCAGCGCTGCGTTCCTGGAGTGCGTCCTGGAAGAGGACCTGTTGCTCAGCGTTCTGTTCCGCCTCCCGATTGGCCAGTTCCAAGGCATCAGCCAGCAGGAGCGCTTCCGCGCTATCCAGTTGTGAGCGAATTCTGGCGATTTGCTCAAGCTGGGTCAGGGCCTGCTTTGCAGTGGTGGCAACACCGAGCGCCGACAGTGTGGTGACGTTATCTGCCAACGAGCTGAAGACAACTTCCCGTTCCACCTGCGCGGACCAGTCTCCATCTGATCCACAAAACTCACGATGACCAGATGGGAGGATGTGCAAACGGTGAGGATCACCGTCGTTATGAAATACATCTCTTTTTCCCATGTATTCATTGTCTCGTGGCACCCCGACACTTTGATCTCGCGGTCTGCGCGATGGGGATAAGCGTCCGGAATCCCCGAACTTCCGGGGATCTTGAGCGACTGGGATACTTTTGAGGGTGGCCCGGAACCCGATTCGTGAATCAGGAAAAATTTCGATATGCTGGAGCCTGCTCTACAGAGCGCTATGGAGGATTCGCCTAGCGGCCTATGGCGCACGCCTGGAACGCGTGTTGGGTTCACGCCCTCGGGGGTTCAAATCCCCCATCCTCCGCCAGATGGATGTCCCGGTGGACCGTAACTTCGGTTCACCGGGACATTATCATTTAAGCCCTGGGATCCTGCGGACTTGATCCCTGAGGGGAGCCGAGAATGACTAGTTGGATCACCGAGATCGGAATCGACTGTCATCAACCCGAAGCCTTGGCGGATTTCTGGTGTGCCGCACTGGGCTTTGCCGTTATCGAACGCACCGCCGAATTCGTGTCCATAGGTTCGCCCGCACTACGTGGTGAAGGTGGGCTTATGAGGAGTGCGGGTGAGGGGTCCGGGACCCCGATCCTGACCTTTGCTCGAGTTCCCGAGGGCAAGGGCGTCAAGAACCGGCTGCACCTGGACCTCACCCCGCATGGTGTTTCCCAGGAGGAGGAAGTGCGGCGTCTAATTATCCTTGGGGCCCGTCCCATCGACATTGGTCAGGGCATTCAAGAATGGGTGGTCATGGCCGACCCCGAGGGCAATGAATTCTGCGTCCTTTCTGATCGATAGGCCCGCCGCGTCGACGGTTGTGGGTGTGGCGTCGTTGTTCCTGGATTGCATTGGATTTGCGGCTTCCCAGGTAATCTGCGCTCTTTACCCGTCATCTCTTTCCCCGTCAGCCGCATGTTCTGCTGTAGTATCTGCTGTACTTGGGAAAAATTGGATCGTTCATCGATGTTTGGGGCATAGATATGGTGAATGAGAAGCGCAGAGTTGTGCTTATTTGTGGAGACGCGGCGGCGGGACCAGATTTTGATTTGGTGCTGCATAACGCCGGGTTCTCTGTTGACCGTGCGGACTCGGGCCGCTTAGGGGTGCAGCAGGTTGAGAGGGCCGAAACGGACATTGTCCTGGTCTTCCCCGGGCTGCCGGATATCGACATGAATGAAACCATTCAGCGAATCCGCCCGATAACCAAAGCGCACATCATTGCGATGTTGCCCAGCGACGACGAGATAGAAGTCGTGCTGGCGCTGGAGGCCGGGGCCGATCAATACATGGCCGGAACCGGACGCATGCGGGAGCTTCGCGCCCGGATCAACGCGATCATGCGGCAACGCGAGCGAATGCGGCAGCTGCTGAACGGAATCGATCCAGACGGCGGCGAGGAATTGCGCCACCGGGATCTGATTCTGAACACCAGCACGTGGGATGTGACGATTGACGGAACCTCCATTCCGGTCACCGCCACGGAGTTCTCGCTGCTGCACATGTTGCTGATGAATCCGGGGCGTGTGCGCAGCAAGCAGGAGATGGTGCGCCATCTCAATGGCTACGAGAACGGCGGAGACAGCTACATTTCCTCCGCCGATCAACGCAGCATCGAGGTGCATATCGCAAACCTGCGCCGCAAGCTGGGTGACTCGGCGCGCGAACCAAAATGGATTGAGACCGTTCGCGGCGTTGGCTACCGAATGATTACGGAACAGAAACTAGCGGTCTGACAGGCGCATTCAGATGAATTGATGAAATCTTTAGATGAACCTATCAGTAGTTTGAGTCACACGGGTAAGAATGGGGGCACGGTGTATACCGGGAGTGCTTCTCAGATGACGGCCTGACTGGTAATTGGGGGACCAGTTGACGTCATGAACACTCGCACTGTTAACAGCAGACGGTTGGCAAGAACTTCAGGTTCCTGCCAACGTCTGCTGTTTACAGCACCGTAAGGCTCCCGCGCTCGCGGCGTCCGTTGCGCCCGGCCTTGCGAACTTAAGCGCTGGCCTTGCTCTGCACCAGTTCTGGGTAGTGGATTGCCGCGGTCTGTGGGTGGGCGCGCAGCCAACCCTTGAGCACATTGGCGCCGTAGGAGGCCAGCATCGGGTTCTGCGGATCATCGGAGACACCCCGGGCTTCGGCTGCCAGTTCGGCTGGCAGCTGGACCTTGTCGATCACCGCGTCCAGGCGCGGGGAGTAGAAGAAGGGCACCGAGTAGCGGTCCACGCCCGCCGGCGGGGCGATCACCCGGTGAATGGTGGCCATCAGGTAGCCGTCGGTCGCCACCTCGAGCATCTCACCCAGGTTCACCACCAGCGCGCCGGGAGTGGGTGGCACTTCAATCCACTCTTCCTGCCCGTACGGCTGCACCTGCAGCCCGCCCACGCTGTCCTGCAGCAGCAGGGTGATGAAGCCGTAGTCGGCGTGCAGCCCCACGCCCTGGTTGCCGGCGTCCGGGACCACGTCACCGGAGACGTAGTGCACCAGCTTGCCCATCCAGGCCGGGGTGTTGGCAAACGGCTCATCAAAGTGGTCCTCATCCAGCCCCAGGCCCACGGCCAGCGCCGAAAGCAGCTCATGTCCGGTCTGGTGCATCAGCTCGGCCCACGCCATCGCGCGTTCCTCCAGCTGTGGGAAATCCTGGGGGAACTGGTTCGGGCCCTGCAGATTCAGGTAGGGGGCGTCCGCGGGAACGGCGTCGAGGGCAGGGCGCTGTGGGCCGTAGTCGATCTGTTCGCGCGCATCGGCCCGTCCCCGGGTGATCTCGGTGCCCATCCGGGTGTAGCCGCGGAACTGGGCGCTGTTGCGGTTATCCAGCTTCAGCTTCTGCTCCACCGGCTTGGCGAAGAACTCGGCGATGGTTTCCAGCAGCTGCTGGTCCTGGTTCTCGGTCTTGGCGTAGCCGACGATCTGGAAGAAGCCGACGCGGTGCGCCGCGTCGCGCAGCTTCTGGACGAACTGCTGATTGAAGGAGCCGTCGGCGTTGCGGGCGGTGGAGATATCGAGCACTGGGATCTCGGTGACTGCGTTGTTCATGCCCACAATGTTGCACCCGCCGCGGCGATTGTTACCAGCGTAGGTTACGCACGGTTCCGGCAGGTTAATGAATGCGTCGAAATCCTTGTTTTCTGCGTGATTACTGGGGCATACTGCCCGACGACGGCACGCGGGGGCGCTGTGTAGAGGACAACGAGCCGCTCCGCCGGGGACATGGTAACCCACGCGGGGGCGGCTGGCCGCATCCGTTGCGTTGCGGGTCTGGGCCGACAGCGGTTTTCTATGCTGGAGGGGTGATTTTTAAAGCAGTAGGAGAGCAGCGCCCCTATCCAGAGCATCAGATGCGCAGCACCCGGGACTGGAGCGCGATTCCCCCGCAGCAGGTGCGCCTGGAGGAGCTGACCACCACAAAGCGGACCCTGGACCTGGAAGCCCTGTTGGCCGAGGACTCGACGTTCTTCGGGGATCTGTTCCCGCACGTGGTGCGCTGGCAGGGCAACCTGTATCTGGAGGACGGGCTGCACCGCGCCGTGCGCACCGCCTTGCACCACCGTTCGATAATGCACGCCAGGGTGTTGAACCTGGACGAGTAGCCGGTAAGCTACAGGTCACACAGGGCATCGACGCCGCCCCGGCCAGGCCGGC
>NZ_BAXF01000083.1:0-7322 GCF_001310435.1 Arthrobacter sp. JCM 19049
CGGTCGCCAGTTCGCAGCGCGGCGCGAACGCGCAACCGCGCGGCGGAGCCAACAAACTGGGCAGCGAACCGTCGATGGGGCGCAGCCGGTGCTCGATGTTGTGCGCCGAGGGGGTGGCAGCCAGCAGCCGGGCCGTATACGGATGATCAGGGGCGGTGAACACTTGATCCGCCGCCCCGAGCTCCATGCAGGTCCCGGCGTAGAGCACCATCATCTGGTTTGCCACGCGGGAAACCACTGACAGGTCGTGGGAGATCATCAGCACGGTGGTGTTCAGCTCCCGCTGCATCTGCGCCAGCAGGTCTAGGATTTGGGCCTGCACGGTCGAATCCAGTGCGGTGGTCGGCTCGTCGGCGATGATCAGCTCAGGTTCAAGCAGCAGGGCCATGGCGATCATGATGCGCTGGCGCATGCCGCCGGAGAACTGGTGTGGGAAGCTGTCGGCTCGGCGTTCGGGATCCTTGATGCCCACCTTGCCCATCATCGCCACGGCCCGGGAGCGGGCCTCGGACTTTGACACCTTCTGGTGCGTGGTGATCGCCTCCGCCAGCTGCTGACCCACAGTGTACTGCGGGTGCAGGGAGGAGAGCGGGTCTTGGAAGATCATGCTGATCTTCGCCCCGCGCAGCAGGCGCAGCTCCTCGGCCGGCAGCCCGATGAGGTTCCGTCCGTTGAACAGCGCCTGGCCGCTCAGCTGCGCCCCGGGGACCAGCCCCAGGATCGCCTGCACGAGCACCGACTTGCCGGAGCCCGATTCGCCGACGATCCCGAAGAAGTCCCCGGCCTCAACGCTGAAGCTGACATCACGCACCACGTGCAGGGTGCCGTCAGCGGTGGGGAAGGAGACACTGAGGTTTTTGACTTCTAGCAGCGCCATGCCTAGTCCTGGATCCAGACGTTGGTCCAGTCGCCCTGGGTGGACAGGGCGTAGGGCTGGAAGTTCTGCACGCGCTTGGAGTGGTAAAGGCGGGTTGTCGGGGCCGCGACCGGCACGATGATCGAATCGCCCATGACGATCTCATCAACCTGCGCCCACAGTTCCTGGGCCTTGGACGGATCCGGTTCCTGCACTGCCTGAGCCGCCAGCTTGTCCGCTTCCACATTGTCATAGTTGGTCAGGTTATAGGTGCTTTCGGTGCCGTTGTAGGTGAACAGCGGCTGGAACACCGAGCGGGCCGCGCCGCCCTGCCAGTCCGGGCTCCAGCCCATCGGGGCGATGTCCCATTTGCCGGATTTGGTGCCCTCGCGGTTGGCCAGGAACTCGGTGTAGTAGTCGGTGGGGCTCACCGGGATCAGCTCGATGGTGATGCCTGCCTTCTCGAAGCCTGCCTGCAGGGTCTGGGCGATCTGCGGCTCGATGTCCTTGTTGCGGTACGGCATCTTCAAGGTGATGCCGTCCGGGTAGCCGGCCTCGGCTAGCAGGGCCTTGGCCTTGGCCGGGTCGCCCTTGTGATCGGGGGTCGGAAACAGGTCGAAGTCGTGGTAGCCGAGCACTCCGGGGCCGAAGATGCCGTTCTGGACCTTGGCGACAGCTTCGCCGCCCAGAGTCTGGACGACCGAGCCTTGTCGGTGGCGTACTGGATGGCTTCGCGCACCTTCTTGTCGGCCAGGGCGCCGTCGTTGCTCGGTGAAGTGACGTTGATCCATAAGAACGGGTTGACCGAGCCGGCGTCGACGGTGGAGAAGTTCGGGTCCTTGGCGGCGGCCAGCTGGGCGGCCACGGAAGGGGCTATGCCGGTGTCGAAGGACATGTCGAGGGTGCCGGCCTGCAGCTGCTGGGTGACCGCGTCCGCACTCAGGCCCATGGTCATCTCGATCGAGTCCACGTAGGCCGGGCGCAGCGGATCGGTTTCAGCCTTCCACGCTTCGTTGCGTACCAGCTTCAGCGACTTGTCAGCGGTGTATTCGCCGATCGTGTACGGGCCGGACGCCACGAAGTTCTCGCGGTACTCCGGAGAATCTGGCAGATAGTCCAGCACTTCTTCTGGAGCCGGGCTGGCGGTGGCCAGGGTCAGCATATAGATGAAGTCGCCGGCCGGTTCCTTGAGGGTGAATTCGACGGTGCGCTCATCGACCGCGCGCACGCCGGGAATCTGCGCAGAGTTGATGTACTTGGCCATTGGCTCCGGCTTCGGGTCGATCTTGGCGAAGCCCTCGCAGTATTCGTCCATGCCGGTGAGCAGCGACTGGAAGTAGCCAAGCAGCGGGCTGGAGCGGTACGGGTTGCACAGGCGCTTGAAGCCGCGCACCACGTCTTCGGCGACGACCTGGCGGGCACCATCCGGTGCGTCCCAGTTCGCGCCTTCCTTCAGGGTGAATGTGTAGGTCTTGCCGTCATTGGTGGCTTCCGGGATTTCTTCGGCCAGATCGGCCTTGACCTGGATGCGGGTGTTCTCGTCGGTGGATGCCTCGTAGCTCAAGAGCTGGCGGCTGGTGGCGCGAATGAAGTTCTGGGTCGGCACGTATGAAGTCAGTGCCGGATCCAGGTGGTCGTTGTCGCCGTTGCTGCCGATCTTCAGAGTGCCGCCGGTCTGGGCTTCGCCGCTGGGTGCCGAGCCATTGTCCGAGTCGATAGCGCAGCCGGAGAGCAACACAGCAGATGCCGCGAAAAGCGAGAGCGGCATGAGAAAGCGTTTTTTGGGTGCGCGAGGTTGCGGTGTCATTTGGTCCTCCAAGGGTGTGTGGTGACTCACAGGGGTGATCGAAATCCAGACTAGTGCCATTGCACTGTCACAAATTGCGCTTCGGAAAAGATTTTGCGGCGTAAACCCGACGCGCCTGGCGGGGTGGCGACAATAGCCCAAAATCCATTGCCGATGCATCGGAAATTGGCTTAGCGTTCAACCTCATGGGGCGTGATGCGGATCGCATTCACGGAAGTTAGCGTCAACGTGAAGAATCACGAAAGAGGAAAACAGTGCAAAGTTTGATCAAATCAGCGCCAGTGAGAAGGGTCGCTGCGGCGGTTTCAATCGCGGCACTGGGCTTGTCGCTGAGCAGTGGCATCACCCCGGCACTCGCCGAAAAGCCCTCATCCAATTCAGGGAACGACAAGGACGCCGTCGCGGCTCCGAGTTTCGTGCAAGGCGAGTATTCTCCCGAACTGGATCCGGTGCTCGGTGAGGGTGAGGCGCCCCGCCCGCTGGTGGACATGAAGCTGGTTGAAAAAGGCCAGAAGGATGCCCAGAAGCTGGAAAAGAAGTCCAAGATGCGCAGCGCCGGCCCAGAAGCCTCGACTCGTGCAGCAGGGGCCTGCAACCCAGGGGAGCTCGGGAACCTGAGCGGCTCAGCACTGGTCCAGGCAGTCAAGGCCGCAGACATGGAGTGCATCAACTCCCTGTTCAATGCCACCGGCAATACTGCCCGGGACTTGTTCAACCAGGCCGACATGCTCACCGTTGCCCAGGCGTTCAAGACCGACGCGCAGAACTACAACGGCAGCAATTCCCAGTCGACCATGCAGCTGGTATTGTTCCTCCGCGCCGGCTACTACGTGCAGTTCTACCAGTCCTCGACCGTGGGCAACTACGGCACGCAGTTGAAGTCAACTGTCGGCGACGCGCTGGAGAAGTTCTTTGCCAACTAAGTCCATGACAGTCAACGAGGGCAGCGCCAAGTGCTCTCAGAAGCTGTCACCCTGATCGATTCCTCGGAGAACAACGCCCGCTTCCTCGGCGTCCTGGCGGATCTGCTGGAAGACTTCAACGCGCAGCGCGAAGCAAGTTGGAATTTCCGCAATGCGACGAACAACGTGTTCACTGTGCTTTTCCGCGGACACCAGTTTGACGACTTCTCCGCAGCTGTCGTCGCCAACCCGCAGATCTTAGACACCCTGCACCAGTTCGCAGCGGACCATATGGACATGATGGGCGGCGACAGCGATTTCTTGGTGGCCAACGCCGGCCGCGAGCTGGCCCGCTTCCTGGGCGACAGCCAGCTGAAGGCCGCGGCCAAACCGAAGGTGATCGACCTGCTCTCGCGCACCTCGATGACCGGGGACACCGCCAAGCTCTGGGTAGGCCTTGCAGATATGGTCGAATACTTCGATGCCAGCAATTGTTCGGACTACGGCACCTGCGATTTCTCCAGCACGCTGCGCGATACAGTGCTCAGTCAGGACCGCGACTGCAGCCCGAGCATCCGCTTCAACACCCAGTCGGTGAGCAACGAGGAATTCGATGAATCCTGCACCTCGCTCAAGGGCCAGGACGAGTACTTCTACGGTGCCGCCGGAACCAGGACCTGTGGCCAATGACGTGAACACCACCATCGACGTGGCGGTCTTCTCTTCCAGCAGCGACTACCAGACCTACGCAGGCGCCATCTTCGGCATCGACACGAATAACGGCGGGATGTACCTGGAAGGCGATCCAAGCCAAGCTGGTAACACCCCGACCTTCGTCGCCTACGAGGCAGAATGGATGCTGCCGACCTTCCACATCTGGAACCTGAACCACGAGTACACGCACTACCTCGATGGCCGCTTCAACATGCATGGCGACTTCGGGGCAGGGCTGACAGTGCCGACGATCTGGTGGATCGAGGGCTTCGCGGAATACGTGAACTACGGCTACCGCAACGAGGAGTATACGGCCGCCCACCAGCTGGCGGCCCAGAAGACCTACAAGCTCAGCGAGCTGTTCGACACCACCTATGAGAACAGCGGCCAGGACCGCATCTACCGCTGGGGCTACCTCGCGGTGAACTTCATGATCAACAAGCACCCGCAGGAGCTGAAGACGGTGCTTGACTACTACCGCCAGGGCAAGTGGCAGGAGTCGCGCAACTACCTGAAGAACTCCATCGGCACCATGTATGACGCCGAGTTCTCCAACTTCTTGGACACCTGTGCTGCCGGCGACTGCAAGCCGCCGGCTCCAACCGATCCTGTCGACCCGGTAGAGCCAACCGACCCGGTTGAGCCAACCGACCCGGTTGAGCCTACTGATCCGGTTGAGCCTACCGATCCGGTTGAGCCTACCGATCCAACCGATCCGGAAGACTGCTCAGGAACCAGCGGCCAGACGTTGGCTTCGGGATGCGCGGCGACGAACCTGTCGGGCAGCAGCGATGACCTGAACTACTTCTACATTTACGTTCCTGAGGGAACTGAAGAGTTGACGATCAACACCAACGGTGGAACGGGCAACGCTGACCTGTTCTACAGCCCATGGAACTGGGCAGATCCGGACCACCACAACTACCGTTCTACCGAAGCCGGTAACAACGAATCGATCACCGTGCCGAACCCACCGGCCGGGTACAACTACATTTCGCTGAGCACCGACAGCGAATACTCGGGGGTGAGCCTGAAGGCAACTGTCCGCTGATGAGCTGAAGAACGCCCCGGCCTTGCGCGCACTTTTTGCCGCAAAGGTCCGGGGCGTTCCCACGCCTCTATTCAGAGTTCATGCGTCGGTGAGGCGCTAGGGGCGGGCAACCCGGTAGGCATTGCCGGAGGAATCCAAGCAAGTTCGAAAGAACCTGTTGATTTCCGACAGGGACATTCCCGGTGGGGGATGCGGGAAGAACACGGGAATCATTGCCTCAATAGCTGGCTCCTTGGTCGCAATCGACCCGTTGCATGATTCGTAACATATATGTTGCACTAGTGGTCAGTTTGAAGGAGCGAAAAGTGCAAGCACCTCCCGCATTCTGGGACGATCTCGTCAACGATCTTCAGGCCCCTGAATTCCTGCGGGAATATGTCGTTGAATCGGTTCGGATTGCCACCGTCGACAACATCGTGAATGACTTAGACGATGCCCGCGAGGCGGCCGGACTGACAAAGGCGGCTCTGGCCCGAGCCATTAATGCAGATCCGGCAACGCTGAGAAGGCTTTTTTCCGGCAATGCATCCAACCCAACGCTTGGGACCCTAGCCGAGGTCGCTGCAGCCTTGGGCCTGAAGGTGGCTTTGGTTCCGCTTCCGGATAATGAGCGTGAAAAAGTCACCTTGCCCTTGCTTGCGGGCCGTGCCGCCGACGCCACGGACTTGGCCAAGCATTTGGAATCATTAAGGACATTGCGCAGTTCGTCCCCCGTTGCGTGAGCCGGCGATCGATCGAGGTTGGCGCTTGAAGTATTCCATGCCCAGTTCGCGGATCGAGCGGTAGTCTTCCTCGGAAAGCACCGAATTGAACGGCGTGCGTCTCCCATCGACAATGACCAGTAGCGGTTTGTCGAATTCATTGGAGTGGTAATCAAGCCGGCAAAAAGCCTGTAGTGGCGACGTTTGCGGCCGTCAATGCGAATCTCAAACCATCCCGCCATGCTGTCATGCATGGCTTCCCGATACCCACCGCCTGAGAATCTCTTCGGAGGCGCTGCCGCGACGGCCTGAAGCACTGCGCGCATTTTCGCACGTACTGCCGAAGGACAACTGTTGAGGAAGGACCTGCCAAGGCAGGATTCGTCGGGATCGTCGTCAGGATGGCGTTTGCAGTACACAATCAAGTGGGCATCGTCGCTGGATGGCCCCGCGGCAATGTGAGTTTGCGCCGTGGCTGGTTTGCTGGACCTTCTGCGCTGATTCTTATCCGGGGCCATAAATTGAACTCCAAGACCTTGCACTTAAATGATGCTAAAGCTCGATCCTAGAGTTGCAAGTTCAGGTGAACGCGGCTGGAACTGCCAATTGTGGAGTCTGCGAAGAAAGCGAGCGCGGAAAGATCCGTGCCCGCTTCTCGTAAATGGCTTTCCCTGCGGATCAGCGAAGCCCTATTCGGCCAGGGGCCGCCGACCTTGTCAACCATGGCAAAGAGCTGCGTAGCACCGCTGGGTCGTTGATCCCGTCGTGCTCGTGCTCATTGGTGACCCAGGCCTGCAGTCCGCCGACCTTTTTCGCGGTGTCCAGCGACAGGCCAGCATCCACGTACATGTCGTCGTAGTAGACGGCGGCGGCCAACGGGACGCGGTTCGCCGCAATCTTCTCCAGGTCGTAGATCTTCCGGTGGGTGCCGCGCGCGGCCAGCACCTCGACGGCCGGGATGTACGGGCGCAGCAGTCGGGTCTCCTCGAAGGTCCAGCGGAACATCATTTCGCCGGTGAACAGCAGGGTGGACGCATCCGTGGCGAAATCCGGGTGCTGCTCCAGCTCCGTCTGGGCGGCGAAGGTGCTGGGGCCGTTGGCGCCGTTGCCGTAGATGTCTTCCTGCAGCACCGCGAACAGCGGGTTGCCGGCAAAGCTGGTGCGCGCCTGGACCTCTTGCAGCAGGCAGTCGCTGAGCTGGGTGCCGTCGCCGGAGAGCTCCAGCAGCCAGTGCAGGCGCTCGAAGCTCGGGCCCATGCCGAAGTCGATGCCCAGCGACTGCAGCCGGCGG
>NZ_BAXF01000084.1:0-7270 GCF_001310435.1 Arthrobacter sp. JCM 19049
CGGCGGCCGACACCGTGCGCAGCGCCGCCAGCACCTCACCGCGCGCCTCGCCCAGCTGGGGGAAGGAGAGCGCGGACATCTCAAATGGGTCACCGCTCGCGTGGGCGGTCTTACCTTCGGAAGGGGGCAACAGAATCAGCACGCCTTCCAGCGTACTAGCAGTCCACGCCCCAACGCCCATCGGGTGAAGGCGGTCTGCAAGCGCCATAATCCCTTCCGGCAACCCGCTGATTGCCGTCGTTGCCGGTGCAGCGCGTAGAATGAAGGGCGAATGGGATGACCAGGCGACCGCGTGCCGCATCAGCGGCCCGAGGAACGTCCGGGCTCCACAGAACAGGGTGGTGGGTAACGCCCACTCGGGGTAACCCGCAGGCCAGTGCCACAGAAAGTAAACCGCCAGGTCTTCCTGGTAAGGGTGAAAGGGTGGTGTAAGAGACCACCAGCGTCCCGGGTGACCGGGACGGCTAGGTAAACCCCACTCGGAGCAAGGTCAGACAGACTGCGTTATGAGGCTGTTCGCCCCAGCAGTTGGGTGGACCGCTAGAGGCTGTCGGCAACGGCAGCCGTAGATAGATGGTCGTCGCCGCCTCATGCAGGCGGAACAGAACCCGGCGTATCGGTCATCCCATTCACCCCTCCTCCTGCCTCCACCGTGATCCGGCGGTTCTTCCGAGCGCTGTCCTCCGGCTGGGTGACAGGTCTCACAGGGTCACATTCCGCACCGGTTCACCAAACGTTTATGATGGATGTGTATTCAACGGGGAATGATCCTGAAACCCCGTGCCACCGTAAATGCAATGGTGCTTCTCACGGTGCCAACCGACTTTGAGGATCCGGAAGTCGGCTGAAATTGGAAGGGATTTTCTGTGACCCAGCAGTCTGTCGTTGCCCAGGAAGATTGGAGCGGGCGCGAAGAGCTCGCCGAGGCCATGATTCCGCTGATCGGACGTCTTTACCGCAAGAACAATGTGGTGACCTCCATCTACGGCCGCAAGCTGATCAACCAGTCCGCCATTGACATCATCAAGGCCCACCGCCTGGTGCGTCGCATTGATGGCGAAGAGCTGGCTCTGACCGCGACCATGCCGATCCTCGAAGCCATCGATGAGCTGAACGTGGGGGCCGTGTCCGTTGACCTGGGCCGCCTGAACAAGAAGTTCACCGAATCCGGCGCCACCGATCTGAAGTCCTTCCTGAGCGAGGAACTGGGCGAGAAGGTCGGCCAGGCCGGCGCCACCGACGCCGAGCCGCAGGACGTCGTCCTCTATGGCTTTGGCCGCATCGGCCGCCTGCTGGCCCGCATCCTGATCGAACGCGGCGGCTACGGGCTGCGCCTGCGCGCCATTGTGGTGCGCAAGGGCGCCGAGAACGACCTGCAGAAGCGCGCCAGCCTGCTGCGCCGCGACTCGGTGCACGGCAAGTTCGACGGCTCGATCACCGTGGACGAGGACAACAACACCATCCTGGCCAACGGCACCCTGATCCAGGTCATCTACTCGAATGACCCGGCCTCGGTGGACTACACCGAGTACGGCATCGACAACGCCATCGTGGTGGACAACACCGGCCGCTGGCGCGACGAGGAGGGTCTGGGCCAGCACCTGAAGGCCAAGGGCGTCTCCCGCGTGCTACTCACCGCCCCGGGCAAGGGCGACGTGAAGAACATCGTGCACGGCATCAACGATTCGTGGATCGGCGCCGAGGACACCATCCTCTCGGCCGCCTCCTGCACCACCAACGCCATCACCCCGGTGCTCAAGGCCCTGAACGACAAGTTCGGCGTCGAGCACGGCCACGTCGAAACCGTTCACTCGTTCACCAACGACCAGAACCTGATCGACAACTTCCACAAGGGTGAGCGCCGCGGCCGCTCCGCAGCGCTGAACATGGTCATCACAGAGACCGGGGCCGCCAAGGCCGTGGCCAAGGCCCTGCCGGAGTTCGCCGGCAAGCTGACCGGCAACGCCATCCGCGTCCCCACCCCGGATGTGTCCATGGCAATCCTGAACCTGAACCTGGAGCAGGAGACCACCAAGGACGAGCTGAACGCGTACCTGCGTGAGACCTCGCTGACCAGCGACCTGCACAAGCAGATCGACTACATCGACTCCCCGGAAGTGGTGTCCACCGACTTCGTCGCTCCCGCCGCGCCGGCATCGTCGACGGGCTGGCCACCATCGTCTCGGGCAAGAACGCCGTCGTCTACGTCTGGTACGACAACGAGTTCGGCTACTCCTGCCAGGTGGTGCGCGTGATCGAGAGCATCGCCGGCACCCACCCGGTCGCCGTTCCGGCGCTGAAGGCCGAGGCCGTCGCCGCCCAGTAGCACCGGCAGCAAGCCCAACCGCCGGGCGCCAGGAACGCATTGTTGCGTACTTGGCGCCCGGTGCTGCGTTTAATCACCAGTGATCAGCGACATTTTTTTGACGGTACTTGTTAGGCTCGGAAATATGAAAGCAGTTGCCGCAGACACCCGAAAGCGTATTCGTCCCATGGTGGCAGTGCTCGCGTTGAGTCTGGCTGGCATGACTGCCTGCTCCGCGCAGCCCAACGACGCCAGCGCGTCCCAGGCCCCCTCCAGCCCGGCGGCCAGCAGCGAAGCGGCGCCGAGCACTCAGGCCGAGTCGACCCCCAGCACCGAAGCCAGCCCCAGCACTAAGACCAGCGCCCCGGCCAGCGAAACCGCAGCCGCCGATGAGGCGAGGCTGAGCTTGACCAAGGAGAAGCCGCGCGGGGTCATCGCCGACACCGACTTCAAGGATGTGAAGGCCACCGAGCAGAGCGGCAAGCTGATTGTCGCCGACGGCGGCTGCCTGCACCTGAAGGACAAGGGCGAGCCGACCCTGCTGCTCCTGCCGGAACAGGCCGAGGTCCTGAACCGCCAGCGCCCCGGCGTTGAGCTGGATGGCACCACCCACTCCGTGGGCCAGCCGGTGACCATTACCGGTGAATTGGCCGAACTGACCGAGACCCAGGAAAAGGCCGTCCAGCAGTGCCACCCGCACGGCAAGGTGCTGCAGGTCCAGTCCATGAAGTAGGCGCGAAAAACAGCGCATCCACCGCGACCGCCGGAACCGGGCCGAAAAAGCCCGGTTCCGGCGGTCGCTGCCGTTGACGCCAAAACGCTTCCGCACAGGTCGCTGCGGGAATGGGGGTGGTGAGCATCTCCCCGGCGCTGTGGGGGCCGTGGCTAAGTGGCCGACGCCCAGCGGGGTTGCCTAGGATTGAGGGTGGCCACAGTGAGGGCCGACTTTTCCCCAACCCAGGAGTTCCACCCATGCCAGGTACGTCCGCACCTGACCCGGTCCGCACCCACCGCCGCCCCGCACTGGCCGTAACCAGGGTGCTCGCGCTGAGCACACTGCTGCTCACCGGCTGCGGGAATGACTACCCGCTGGGTGAAGAACAGCGCAAGGCCGCCGAGCAGAACACCTCCTCCCTGACCGGAACCATCACCGGGGGCGGCTCCACCGCACAGAACGCGGCCATGAACGCCTGGACCACCGGGTTCTCCACCCTGCACCCCAAGGTGCAGGTGCAGTACGCCTCGGTGGCTCCGGCGCCGGGCGCGCCGGCCTGCTGGCCGGCGGCACCGAATTTGCCGGCTCGGACGCGTACCTGAAGGATGAGGAGGAAGCCGAGTCGCGAGCCACCTGCGGCCCGCAGGGCGCCATCAACATCCCGGCCTACATTTCCCCGATCACCGTGGCCTTCAACCTGCCCGGGGTGCAGAGCCTGAACCTGGACGCGCCCACAGTGGCACGGATCTTCAACGGGCAGATCACCAGCTGGCAGGATGAGGCCATCGCCAAGCTGAACCCTGGCGTGAAGATCCCGGACGTGCCGATGACCGTGGTGGTGCGGTCGGATGACTCGGGCACCACCGAGAACTTCACCGAGTACCTGCACGAGGCTGCACCCCAGCAGTGGAAGAGCGACCCGAGTGGATCCTGGCCCTCGGCACCCGGGTGGAGCAGGCCCAGGCAACTCCGGGGTGGTCACCACGGTGACCCGCACCGAGGGCGCCATCACCTACGCGGATGACTCGCTGGTCGATGATTCGCTGGGCAAGGCGGCCATCGGCTCGGGGGACACGTTTGTTGAGGTCAGCGGTGAGGCGGCCGCCCGTGCCGTGGAGGAGGCCGAACGGGTCGAGGGCCGCGGCGAGCACGACATCTCCCTGGCGCTGGACCGCACCACCACCGCGCAGGGCGCTACCGCTGGTGATGGTCTCCTACTTCATCCTGTGCTCCAGCTACACCGACGCCAAGCAGCTGGAACTGGTCAAGACGTTCGCCGACTACGTGGTCAGTGACGAGGGCCAGCAGGTGGCGGCCGAGTCGGCCAAGAGCGCCCCGATGCCCAAGAACCTGGCCGGCCAGGCCCGCGACGCGGTCGCCTCGATCACGCTGCGCGACTAGACCTGCCGGACGGCGCCCAGGCACCACCACAATGACAAGGACCGGGGTCTGTGAAGCACGAACTTCACGGACCCGGTCCTTGCCGGGTTTGCCTGGTGGGCCTAGTGGCCGAACGGGTCCGCGTCGGTGCCCGGCAGCCAGGTGATGCCCGGGGTGCCCCAGCCCAGCGACTTCTTCGCCTTCAGCCAGCGCTTGTCCCACTTGGTACCAGCTTGTCCACGTACAGCAGCCCGTCCAGGTGGTCGAACTCGTGCTGCATGATGCGGGCAAACCAGCCGTGGGCCTCGAAGGAGACCGGCTTGCCGAACTCGTCCACGCCCTCCACCTTCGCGTAGTCGGCGCGCTTGAGCGGGAAGGAGAGCCCGGGCACCGACAGGCATCCCTCGGACTCCTCATCCACGTCCGGGGCCGCCTGGGAGACCTTGGACAGGGTCAGCTTCGGTTGATCAGCACCCCGCGCTCCGGGGCGGTGTCCTGGTCCGCGTAGATGTAGGTGAAGATCCGCAGCCCGATGCCGATCTGCGGGGCGGCCAGGCCTACCCCGTGGGCGGCGTCCATGGTGGTGTGCATGTCGGCGACGAGCTCGCGCAACTCGTCGTCGAAGACGGTCACTTCCGCGGCGCGCTGATGAAGTACGGGTTCCCCGTAGACGGTGATTTGCCGGATGGGCACTGGTTCGGGTCCTTCCAAGATCCAGTCATTGACTTCTCCATAATTCCACGCCTGCCCCGCCCAGGCCACTTGGGTGGCGGCGCCGGCGGGCAAATGTGAGCGGGACGTCACCCCCGGTGGCACTACAGGTAGACCGGGGCCAGCAGCTCCAGGTGGTTGCCGAACGGGTCCTGGACGAAGAAGCGCTCATAGCCCTCGAAGCTGTGCCGTTCGGACCAGTCCACCTGGACCTCGGCCTGCTCCAGGGTGTGGGCCAGCAGCGCCAGCTCCTCCCGGTCGGCCAGCCGCAGCCCGGTGTGTCCGCTGCCTTCGGGCACCGGGGCGCCGACCTCCAGGTGGATTTCGGTGGTGATCAACCCTGGTCGTCGAAGCAGCAGAACCACAGCTGCCCGTCATGGGATCGGGCGGGGCGTTCGACTTCCTCCAGCCCCAGCAGCTCGGCGTAAAAATGGCGGGCGGTGTCTTCCAGCCCGGCGGGCATGGCCAGCTGGATATGGTGCAGTCTCATGTTTGGTCCCTAGATGACTTCCAGCGGCACCGGTGAGGTCGGGGCCGGGAAGGCGGCGTCGATGCGGGCCAGGTGCTCGTCGTTCAGCCGCAGGCTGCCGGCCTCCGCGTTTTGCCGCACATGCTCGATGCTGCTGGACTTGGGCAGCGCGATCACGCTGCCCGAGCGGATCGCCCAGGCGATCAGCACCTGGGCGACACTGACCCCCAGTTCCTGGGCAATGGCGTTCAGGGTGGGGTCGGACAGCATCTCGCCCTGCTCCAGGGCGAGTAGGCCATAACCGGCACCGGCGGCTTCATGGACAGCTGCTGCGGGATCAGGTCGAATTCGATGCCGCGGCGGGAGGGGTTGTACAGCACCTGGTTTACCGCCGGGTGCCCGGGCAGGTAGGACAGTTCCTCCGGATCAAAGTTGCTCACGCCCCAGGCCCCGATCAGTCCGCGGTCCTTGAGCTGTTCGAAGGCCTCCACGGTGTCTTCCAGCGGGTGCGCCCCGGGCCAGTGCAGCAGGTAGAGATCGATCCAATCGGTGCCCAGGCGCTCCAGCGAGCGTTCGCAGGCGGTGATGGTGCCCTGCCGCGAGGCGTTGGAGGGCAGGACCTTGTCGACGAGGAAGACTTCATCGCGCACCGGCGCGATCGCTTCCCCGACCAGGTCCTCACTGCGCCCATCGCCGTACATTTCCGCGGTGTCCACCAGTGACAGGCCCAGTTCAATGCCGGTGCGCAGCGTGGCGATTTCCTTCTCCCGTGCCGTGGGATCATCTCCCATGAACCACGTGCCCTGGCCAATGGCCGGAACCGCATCCCCATGCGCGAGTTGTACCAAAGTATGGTGTTCCATGTCATACACCCTAGGCGAGGAGCCGTGTCCTGCCCGGCATTTGTTGGCTTGGTCAGCACCGTTGGGGGCGAATTCATAGCAAAATCAGCGTTTGTTAACAACAGCGCGCTGCCGCGTCCGGGTCGGCGCAGAACAGGAATCCGGGGGTAAAGTCGGCGCAACGAGAAAAGCCAGCATCTGTGAATGCTGGCTTTTCCCGGTATCGGCCGAAGTCGTTCTGCGCGTCATCGACGCGAGCGAGAAGACCGTGGCTAACTTACTCAATTGACCAAATGGCACGCCCCCCAAAGCGTCCAAGTGCCCCGTTGGCCAATTGACCATAGCTTATTGGGTGCCAAGGACATTTGGAGGGGTACTAAGTAGTGCTTTCGGAATTTTTAGGTAGTACTGCGTAGACGAATAGCTGGCCTGTCCGACAGGGTTTGGGCGAAAACCGACCGCCGGCGCGGATACTGCGCCAGACACCGCTCAGATGGCGCTGTCCCAGTAGCTTGTGACAGCCTGCGACGCCCGGTTCGGCTGGGCCGGTTGCGCCGCCCCATGGTGGAAGCCGTCGGGGTCGCTGTCGTCATGGTCAATGAGCTGGCGCCGGTCGCGGATTCCCAGTTTGGCGTAGGCCCGCTGCAGGTGGCCCTCCACGGTGCGCGGGGAGAGATACAGTGCGGTGGCGATTTGCGTGTTGCTTTCACCCTGGGCGGCTCGCACGCAGGCGGAGTACTCCCGTTCGCTTAGCAGGGCGGCATCCACCCGGGCCCGTCCCAGCCGCGGGGAGTTCACGTTGGCCAGCGGTCCGGCGATCTCGGCGCAGCGGCTGAGCAGGTGCGAGG
>NZ_BAXF01000085.1:0-7255 GCF_001310435.1 Arthrobacter sp. JCM 19049
CTCGGCGGTGTGCTGCTGTTCGTGGGACGGGCGCGGGCGGATTATTCGGCCCGGCTGCACCGGCGGCTGCCGGCCGCGGAGGAAGCCTACCGCGGCATCGTGAACCTCACCGACGAACTGGCGATCTGGGTGACCGGGCGGACCCAGCGTGGTTCGCTCTCCTTCTACCTGGGCGTGATCCTGGCCGTGGCGATGGTGGTTCCGCTGAGCATCGCCCTGACCGTGCCCACCCCATGGCCCGATCAGTGGGTGATTGCCGACCATCCCGCCCAGATCGTCATCGGCGCCATCATGATCGTCGGGGCGATCGCGGCGATCCGCGCCTCGAAGCGTTTCATGGCGGTGCTGATGGTCTCGGTGACCGGTTTTGGCATGGTCGCCATCTTCGCGCTGCAGGGCGCACCGGACCTGGCGCTGACCCAGCTGCTGGTGGAGACCATTGTGCTGGTCGCGTTCGTGCTGGCCCTGCGCGCCCTGCCCAAGCGGCTGTGGGTGGGCATCTCCCGGATCAAGCTGGGACGGGCCGTCCTGGCCACCGCCCTGGCGCTGATGACCGTATATGTTGCCATCGGAATGATGGCAGCGCGCCAGGAGGCGCCGATCTCGCTGGCCTTCCCGGACCTGGCCTACCACGAGGCTACGGCTCAAACATTGTCAACGTGACCCTGGTGGACCTGCGCGTGTGGGATACCTTCGGGGAAATCACCGTGCTGGCCGCCGCGGCCACCGGGGTGGCCTCACTGATCTTCGTGGCGGTGCCCTCCCGTCGCCGGCTGCGTGCCCGCGAGGTGGAAAGCGGTTCCATCGACCACGGTTCGGAGGCCATGTCCACCGGCGAATTCGGCCAGGCCCGCCTGGATCTGGCCCGCAAGTTCGCCACCTCGGACAATGAGGACTGGCTGATCGCCGGGCACACGCTGGTCGCCGAACGCCGCTCCATCGTCTTTGAAGTGGTCACCCGCCTGATCTTCCATTCGATCCTGCTGTTGAGCGTGTTCACCTTGATCACCGGGCACAACAACCCCGGCGGCGGTTTCGCCGGCGGACTGCTGGCCGGGCTGGCGTTGACCATCCGCTACCTGGCCGGCGGGCGGGTGGAGCTGGCCGAATCGATGCGCGTCTCCCCGAACATCCTCATCGGTGGCGGGCTGGCCGTGGCGGCCTGCTCCGGCATCATTCCGCTGCTGGCGGGGGACCCGGTGTTCAGCACCTACGTCTGGCAGTTCAGCCTTCCGCTGTTTGGCGAACACAAGTTCGTGACCTCAACCTTCTTCGACATTGGAGTGTATCTGGTGGTGCTCGGCCTGGTGCAGGACGTGCTGCGATCCCTGGGCAGCGAAATCGACCAGCTTTCCGAGGGCCGCTCCCCGGTGGCCCGCCATGATGTGGTGGCCAGCTACGAGACGGGGGTGGGCCGGTGAGTGTGAACATCACCTTCCTGGTCATCACCGGCGTGCTGTTGGCGGTGGGCTACTACCTGGTGCTGGAACGCACCCTGACCCGGGTGCTGCTGGGCATCGTGGTGCTGGGCAACGCGGTGAACCTGCTGATCCTCACCGCTGGCGGGAGGATGGGCAAGGCCCCGCTGTTCCAGCCGGACCTGCCGGCCGATGAGTACTCGGATCCGCTGCCGCAGGCGCTGATCCTGACCGCCATTGTCATCACCTTCGCGGTGACCGCGTTCCTGCTCGCGCTGATCTACCGGTCCTGGTCGCTGACCAACGCCGATACCGTGCGGGACGATGAGGAAGATATCCGCGTCTCCCAGGCCAGTGCCTACGACGAAGAAGAGGACGCTCCCGTGGAGGAAGACACCACCGAATTCGTCGATGAGGAAGGCCGACCGATCCGCGAGGGGGAGGAATAGATGCAGCAGCTCATGTCCCTGGCCCCGCTGGCGGTCATCCTGCCGATCCTCGGCGCCGGCGCGACCTTCCTGGCCCGGCGCAAGGTGCGCTGGCAGCGGATCATCACCATCGGGGTACTGTGCACCACGCTGCTGCTGGAGGTCGGGATGCTGGCGGCCACCTGGAACGGGCAGACCTACGCGATCACCATCGCCGGGTGGGACACCCCCACCGGCATAGCCTGGTGGTGGACGGATTCAGCGCGTTCATGCTGCTGGTCTCCACCGTGGTGTCCCTGGCGGTGCTGTTGTTCGCCACCAGTCAGGGGATGGCCGACGGGGATGAGCACGGTCCGGTCTCGATTTTCCACCCGGCCTACCTGATCCTGCTGGCCGGGGTGTCCAACGCGTTCATGGCCGCGGACTTGTTCAACCTCTATGTGGGCTTCGAAATCTTCCTCACCGCCAGCTATGTGCTGCTCACCCTGGGCGGCACCGCCGAACGGATCCGCTCGGGCATCACCTATGTGGTGGTCTCCGTGGTCTCCTCGGTGCTGTTCCTGACCGCGATCGCGTTGATCTATGCGGCTACCGGCACGGTGAACATGGGGGACCTGGCGCTGAAGCTGGCCGACCTGGATTCGGGGACAAAGCTGATCCTGCACAGCTTCCTGCTGATCGCCTTTGGCATCAAGGCCGCCGTGTTCCCGCTCTCGCTGTGGCTGCCGGACTCCTACCCGACCGCCCCGGCCCCGGTGACCGCCGTGTTCGCCGGACTTTTGACCAAGGTGGGCGTGTACGCGATCGTGCGCACCGAGACGCTGCTGTTTCCGGGTGGGGAAGTGAACTCGGTGCTGCTGGTGGTCTCGGCGCTGACCATGGTGATCGGTATCTTCGGTGCGCTGGCCCAGTCGGACTTCAAGCGCATGCTCTCCTTCACGCTGACCAGCCACATCGGCTACCTGATCTTCGGGATCGCGGTCGGCACCGAAACCGCGATTGCCGCCACGATCTACTACGTGGGCCACCACATCATCGTGCAGACCTCCCTGTTCATGGTCGCCGGGCTGATTGAACGGCGAGCCGGCACCGCGAACATCACCGAACTGGGATCCCTGGCCCGACTTTCCCCGGCCTTGGCGGTGCTGTTCTTCATCCCGGCCATCAACCTGGGCGGCATCCCGCCGTTCTCAGGGTTCCTGGGCAAGTTCGGGCTGCTGCACGCCGCGACCGAACAGGGCGGGGCACTGAACTGGGTGGTGATCGCCGCCGGGCTGCTGACCAGCCTGCTGACCCTGCTGGCCATCATCCGCGTCTGGGCCCGCGCCTTCTGGCGCCGGGCTGCCGAGGCGGAGGACCCGCAGGCGTCCCTGGTGGACCAGTCCAAGGAGATGACCGAACTGATCCAGTCCTCGGGCAATCAGGGCCGATCCTGGGGGCCAGGCTCGCCCGGCAGATGGAGGCGAAGTTCCTGCCCTGGGGGATGCGCTACTCCACCGGGGCCCTGGTCGCCGCCGGGGTGGCGTTGACCGTGTTCGCCGGACCGCTCTTTGCCTTCTGTCAGCGGGTGGCCGCCGAGCTGCTGAGCCGGGCCCCTACATCACCGCGGTTCTGCCGCCAGGCTAAAGGGGAAGGACACATGTCAAAACGTATTGACGAGCCACGCGACCAGCGCATCGCCGACGCGCTGGATGAGGCCTCGGGCCAGCGCAACCGCGCCACACTGCGCCAGGAGTGGCCGCTGCTGCTGTTCATGACCCTGGTCTGGGGCGCGCTGTGGCAGGACTTCACCCCCGGAACCTAATCGTGGGGGCGCTGCTGTCCCTGCTGCTGGTCGCCCTGTTCCCGCTGCCCCGGTGCGTCTGTCGGGGCGCATCAACCGTGGTACTGCTTCCTGCTGCTGGGCTGGTTTATCATGCAGGTGGTGGCGGCCAGCCTGGAGGTTTCCTACCTGGCGCTTTTCCGGCGCCAGAAGACCCGCAGCTCCATCATCGCGGTGCGCCTGCACACCGACTCGGACCTGATCGTCACCACGGTCGGGCACGTGCTGACCCTGATCCCCGGATCGTTCGTGGTGGAGGTGGACCGGCGCAGCTCCACCCTGTACCTGCATTACCTCAACGCCTCCAACGCCATCAAGGTCGCCCGCTCCCGGGCGAAGATCCATGAAATCGAACGGCGGGTGATCATGGCCATCGGCAGCCACGACGAGTACGAGTACGTCAAGCAGGTGCGCAAGGACATCGCCCAGCGCGCCCGCCAGAAGGCCAAGGAGGCAAAGCGTTGAGCTACATCATCGTGGGAATCAGCGGAGTGCTGCTCTCGGTGGGTGCGGTGGCCTGCCTGATCCGGGTCGCCCGCGGACCTCCATCCTGGACCGGGTGCTGGCCCTGGATGTGATGCTGCTGATCATCTCCGCCGCCCTGTGCCTGGAAATGTACCTGAACCGGCACACCAACCACATCCTGTTCGTGGTGATCGCCTGCGCCATCGGCTTCATCAGCTCGGTCACAGTCTCCCGGTTCGTTTCCGACCAGAGGAATGCGTGATGGATCAGTTCCTGGAAATTGTGGCCGCCGGCTGCATGATCGTCGGCTCGCTGATGTCGTTGATCGCCGGCATAGGCCTGTTGACCTTCCCCGACCTGCTCACCCGGATGCATGCTGCCACCAAGCCGCAGGTGCTTGGCTTCCTGCTGCTGTTCATCGGGTTGGCCATCCACCTGCGCTCCTGGCAGGTGGTGCCGGTGCTCGCCCTGGCTTGGGGCGTGCAGCTGCTGACCGCACCGGTCTCCGCGCACATGATTGGCCGTTCCGGATACCGCACCAAGCACGTGAAGCGCGAAACGCTGTACAGCGACGAACTGCGCACCGTGGTGGAGAACGCCAGCCGCCAGAACAAGGACTAGCGCCACTGCCGGCACCGCGAACAAGGGCCCCGGAGCACCGCATCACGGTGCTTCGAGGCACTGCCTGCCCACGCGCAAACGCCGGGGAACTACTTGTTCAGCTTGGCCAACGCCTTGCGGGTGCCGCGGTCGGTGAGGACCTGGATGATCGCGGCCACCACGGAGGAGAAGACGGCGAACGCCAGGGCTTGGCGCATCGAGGCTTCGGCTTCGGCTTCCTGGCCGTGGCGCGGGGCGTCATTGCCGGTGAATCCCTTCCACAGGCGGTCCACCAGCTTGCTGCCGACAAACCCGGCTCCCAGGGAAATGCCGGTGGCGAGCAGCTTCATCATTGGTTTCATTCTTCGCGCTCCTGTTCGCATGGGGACTTCTCTTTCTATCGAAAGCATATCCTGAGCTATGGTGGCATCGCAGACATGGCATCGGGTGATCCACGGATCGCCGCGGCAATCTGCTGACAAGAAACGACAGGGGAGCGTCATACCGTCCCCGAGGCTCACCGCGCAGCAAACGCCGGTGGCCGGGACCGGTGGAAGACGCTGAGAGTGCGATAGATCGCAGACCCTCGAACCTGCTCCGGCTAGTACCGGCGAAGGAAGTCGAGAATCTCAGATGTGCGGCAGGGACAGCTCCCTGCGCATCCGCATGTGCTCCCCTCCTGAACCAGGAGGATGGAAGAAAATGGCAACAACCAAGCGAACCGGCGGCACCTCATGGAAGGTCGCGGACATCGTGATCGCCTCGGTCATCGCCGTGGCTTCGGGCGTGGTGTTCTGGGCGTGGAGCGCCAGTTACGGTTTCGTGACGCTGGCCTTCGCCGCGTTCCCGCCGGCCAGCGCGCTGCTCTCGGGCATGTGGCTGTTCCCCGCGGTCCTCGGGGCGCTGATCATTCGCAAGCCCGGTGCGGCACTGTACTGCGAACTGCTGGCCGCCATCATCGAGGCCCTGCTGGGCACCCACTGGGACTGACGGTGCTGGTCTCCGGGCTGCTGCAGGGGCTGGGTGCCGAGCTGGTGTTCGCGCTCTTGCGCTACCGGGTGTGGAACCTGTCCGCCGCCATGCTGGCCGGTTTCTGCTCCGGCTTCCTCAGCGCCCTCAACGGTGCTACATCACCGCCCACTTCGTGCACTACACCGCCGGGATGAAGCTGTTCCATGTGGCGGCGATGAGCGTCTCCGGGTTGCTGATCGCCGGGATCTGCTCGTTTTTCCTCACCCGCATGCTGGCCAACACCGGTGCCTTGGCCTCCCTGCCCAGCCGCCGGGCCCACCGGGAACCGGTGTTCACCCGCTCCCGCTAGGCGGCGCCTGACGGCGGGAGCAAGAGCAATATGACGTCCGCCCTAAACCGGTCGCCGGTCCGGGTTCTGCCCGACCGGCATCCTGGGGTATGGTGGCAACGCAGACATAAACCGACAGGGGAGCGTCATACCAGCGCTGCGTGCCGCTAGGTGCGTCACGGCAGGTGTAAGGGTAAAAGACGCTGAGAGTGCGATAGATCGCAGACCCTCGAACCTGCCCCGGCTAGTACCGGCGAAGGAAGTCGAGAATCTCAGGTATGCCCCCGGGGACGCGCCCCGGTTCGCATACATGCTCCCCTCCTGATTCAGGAGGATATTTAAGTGACAACAACACCGTTGCGGGCCAGCAGCTCGTGGAAGGTCGCCGACATCGTCGTCGCCTCGGTGATCGCCGTGGCTTCGGGCGTGGTGTTCTGGGGATGGAACGCCGGTTACGGCTTCATTTCCCTGGCCTTTGTGGCCTTCCCGCCGGCCAGCGCCTTCGTGGCCGGGATGTGGCTCTTTCCGGCAGTGCTCGGGGCCTGATCATCCGCAAGCCAGGCGCCGCTCTGTACTGTGAACTGCTGGCCGCGGTGATCTCCGCGCTGCTGGGCTCGCAGTGGGGCATCACCGTGCTGGTTTCCGGCATTGTCCAGGGCCTGGGCGCGAGGTGGTGTTCGCGCTCTTCCGCTACCGGGTGTGGAACCTTGGGGCGGCGATGCTGGCGGGGTTGGGCGCCGGACTGTTCGGTGCGCTAAGCGAGGCCTACCTGATGGCCTACTACGCGGAATACACCGCGGGCATGAAGCTTTTCCACGTGGCGGCGATGAGCCTCTCCGGCCTGGTGATTGCCGGCATCCTGTCCTACTTCGCCACCCGCGCGCTGGCGGCCACCGGGGCGCTTTCGGCGCTGCCCAGCCGCAGGGCGAACCGTGAACCGATCTTTGGGCGGGCGAAGCAATGACCGCCGGCATCACGAACCCCGCCGCGCTGCCCCAGCTGGAATCCGGTGCCCTGTCCGTGAGCGCGCGCGGGTTCGGCTGGAAGCACGCCGACCGGCAGCAAGCGGCCCTGCACGCCCTGGATCTGGAGATTCCGGCCGGCAGCGGGTGCTGCTGCTGGGACCAGCGGCGCGGGCAAATCCACGCTGCTGCACGCCATGGCCGGGGTCCTGGACGTTTCCGAGCTGGCCGGGGTGCACCGGGGCAGCTGCTGGTGGGGG
>NZ_BAXF01000086.1:0-7198 GCF_001310435.1 Arthrobacter sp. JCM 19049
ACCGGCGCCAAGCCGGCCAAGGTGATCGTCTCCGAGGCCGCGCGTCGGTGTACTCGGCCTCCGAACTGGCCAGCCAGGAGCTGCCGGGCATGGACGTGTCGCTGCGGCGGGGCGGTCTCGATCGCCCGGCGCCTGCAGGACCCGCTGGCCGAACTGGTCAAGATCGACCCCAAGTCCATCGGCGTGGGCCAGTACCAGCACGACGTCAGCGCCGCGAAGCTGGACCGTGCCCTGGACGCGGTGGTCGAGGACTGCGTGAACGCTGTGGGCGTGGATGTGAACACCGCCTCCCCGGCACTGCTCTCCCGCGTCGCCGGGGTCGGGCCGCTGCTCAGCCGCAACATTGTCGAGCACCGCAACGCCAACGGCCCCTTCGCCACCCGCAAGGACCTGCTCAAGGTGCCGCGCCTGGGCGCCAAGGCCTTCGAACAGTGCGCCGGGTTCCTGCGCATCACGTCCGGCACCGATCCGCTGGACGCCTCCGCGGTGCACCCCGAGGCCTACGCGCTGGCCCGCACTCTGCAGCACAGTGCCCAGGAGCGAGGCCGCCGGCTGGCCGAACTGGATCCCGCCGAGTTCGTCACCGAACAGTTCGGTGAACCCACCATCCGCGACGTCATCACCGAACTGCAGCGTCCCGGACGCGACCCGCGCGGGGAGTTCGTCACCGCGGCGCTGAAGGAGGGCGTGGAAACCCTCAACGACGTGAAGCCGGGCATGATCCTGGAGGGCACGATCTCCAACGTTGCCGCGTTCGGCGCGTTCGTGGACATCGGGGTCCACCAGGACGGCTGATCCACGTCTCGGCGCTGAGCAACAAGTTCATCTCCCGACCCCCGCGAGGTCGTCACCTCAGCAGATCGTGAAGGTCAAGGTCCTGGACGTCGACGCCGCCCGCAAGCGCATCTCCTTGACCCTGCGGCTGGATGACTCGCTGCCCGGGCAGAGCACCCCGGACCAGCCAGCCGGTTCCCGGCAGCGCAATCCGCAGCGAAACGGCCAGCGCAACCAGGGCCAAAGCGGCGCCCGCCGGGCGTCGGGGCCGCGCAAGGAATCGGCTCCGGCCAATACCGCGATGGCCGAGGCGCTGCGCAAGGCCGGATTGGGATAACCCCCTCACGGCCCTGGCTCCCCCTACCCTCCGGCCACCTGGACCCGGGGGGTAGGGGTGCCAAACCAAACTTTGCTACGCCTCAACTAAATGCAAGTCAGACCGCTGGTGTGAGCTAATTCGGCAGCTGCTTAGTGTGCCTAAACTTCGGTGACAAGCGCGCCGAATGCGCCTATTGTAAAAACATGGAACTTACAGGAAAACTGGCAGAAGCCTTCAACCAGCAGATCACCCTTGAACTGACCGCTGCCACGGTCTATCGCCAGCTGGCCGCCGAAATGGAAGTGCTCAGCTTCCCCGGCATCGCAACTGGTTCCGCGCCCAGTCGCAGGAAGAGATCGTGCACGCCGAGAAGTTCATCATGCACATGGCCGACCGCGGCGCCCACCCGAAGATCGGTGAGCAGCCCGCCCCGAGCCTGAACGTGCGCAGCGTCGAGGACGCCTTCGCGGCTTCCCTGGCCCACGAGCAGAAGGTCTCGGCCGCCATCCGCGAACTGTACCGCGTGGCCCAGAATGAAGCGGACCTGGACTGCCTGCCGCTGCTGCACTGGTTCATCGACGAGCAGGTCGAGGAAGAGGCGACCGTCGGGGAAATCCTGGACCGCGTGCGCCTGGTGGGCGATGACGGCAGCGGCCTGCTGCGCATCGAGGCGGAACTGGCCTCCCGCGATTCCGCGGAGTAAAAAGTCCTCACTCGCCGCGGGCGATTGATTAATGAAATAAACTTAGGGAAGCAATGATTGTTGCTTCCCTAGGTTTTTAAGTTTCAGAGGTGTTTGTGGATCGGGTGAGACCGTCACGTGCGCAGGCCAGTCCGCAGGCCGTGGCGCTCACGCACCGCACGACCGCGTCGCTGAAGCTGCGCAAGGGAGCCGGGCGGCACTACCTGGTGCAGACGCAGTTGATGGAACACCAGGAGCTGGCCCTCGTGGAGATCCGCGGCTCATGGGCGCATGTCTATGTGCGTGGGCTCTACGGCTGGCTGCCGGCGGCCTACCTGGAGCAGATCCCCGACGTGCAGGTCAGTACACCGTCGCAATCCCCAGCCGAGCCCAAGGCTGCGGCCGTCCCCTCGCGCTACGCCCTGATTGAGGCCACGCACCAAACCACTGCCACCCTGAACCTGCGTAAGGGAAGCGGCACCGGCTATCCCGTCATCAAGGTCGTGGATCAGGGCGCCAAGATCAAGGTGATGCTGCAGCAGGGACTGTGGGCGCAGATTCAATGGGGAGATTCCCAAGGCTGGGTGCCGAGCATGTACCTGCAAACCCTGCCGCAACGGCCGCCGCGTGATGGACTGATTTCGGTGCCCCAGCAGAGGGCCTTGACAACGATCAGCCTCAACGGCCGCCGAGGACCGGGAGACCACTACCCGCTGGTGCGCATCCTGCAGGCCGACACCGCAGTGGTCGTCACCGCTCGCCAGGGTGCATGGCGAAAGATTGAGCGGGACGGGGAGCAGATGTGGGTTCCCGCCAGCCAGCTCAGAACCGTTTACTAGTTGCTGTTCAGCGATTTTCCTCGGCCAGATCCCTGACGCGGATGGGCGCCGCCTCTGTGGCGACCACGGCCAACTGAACCCGGTTGCAAACTTTGCGCCTTTCCGAGCGCTGACGGCGGCTGCTTTCGCGTCCTGGACGGTGCCCACCGCAAAGCTTCGGTGCTGCGGTAGTTTCATCGCGCCGCCGACGGAAGCTGGTTTTCCCTCTTTGCAGCCTCAGAGCATCTGCCTGCGACCCGTGTTGAGGCAAGCGAGGAGGACCCACAGGACGGGTTAAACAGGTCTGGGCCTGGGAACCGCGCTCGGATCCCAGGCCAGATGGAGAGTAGGGCTTACTCGCCGATGTAGTACAGACGCTTGTTGACGAACTCGTCCATTCCCAGCGGGCCAAGCTCGCGGCCGAAGCCCGAACGCTTCACGCCGCCGAACGGCATCTCGGCGCCCTCGGCGCTGGCGGCGTTCACGCTGGCCATACCGGCCTGCAGGCCCATGGCAACCTTCTCCGCGCGTGCCCGGTCCTCGGAGTGCACCGAGCCACCCAGGCCGTAGACGGTGTCATTGGCCATTTCCAGCGCCTCTTCATCGCTGGAGACCTTGTAGACCACGGCAACCGGCCGAAGAGCTCCTCGTAGTAGGCGCGCATGTCCTTGGTGACACCGGTGAGCACGGCGGGGGAGTAGTAGGCTGCCGGGCCGTCGTGCAGCACACCGCCCGCGTGCAGGGTGGCACCCTTGGAGACGGCGTCCTGGACCTGCTCGTGCAGGTCCTCGGCCGCCTTGCGGGAAGACATCGGGGCGAAGGTCCCCTCCTCTTCCTTCATCGGGTCGCCGGGCTGAAGCCTTCGGCACGCTTGGTCAGCTCGGAGACGAACTCGTCGTAGATGTCCTCCATGACGATCATTCGCTTGTTCGAGTTGCAGGCCTGGCCGGTGTTGTCGATGCGGAAGCCCCACGCGGTTTCGGCGATGTCGGAGATGTTCTGCGAGTCCAGGACGACGAACGGATCCGAACCGCCCAGCTCCAGGACGGCCTTCTTCAGGTTGCGTCCGGCCTGTTCGCCGATGATGGCGCCGGCGCGCTCGGAGCCGGTCAGCGAGACACCCTGGATACGCGGGTCCTCGATGATGGTGGAGATCTGGTCGTGGGTGGCGAACAGGTTGTTGTAGACCCCGGCCGGCACTCCGGCCTCGTCAAAGATTTCCTGGATGGCCAGCGCGGAGCGCGGGCAGGACTCGGCGTGCTTGAGGATGATGGTGTTGCCCAGCATCAGGTTTGGCGCCGCGAAGCGGGCCACCTGGTACAGCGGGAAGTTCCACGGCATGATGCCCAGCAGCGGGCCGATCGGACGCTTCTGCACGACGGCGCGGCCGCCGGAGAGCGACTTGATTTCCTGGTCGGCGGCCAGGCTCGGGCCCTCGGTGGCGAAGTACTGGAAAATGTCCTTGCAGAACTCTGCCTCACCGACGGCCTCGGACAGCGGCTTGCCCATCTCGGTGGTCATGATCTTGCCCAGCTCCTCGGCACGCTCGCCGAACAGCTCGGCGATGCGGTGCACGATCTTGGCGCGCTCGTTGATGTCGGTCTTGCCCCACGACTCGTAGGCTGAGGAGGCTGCACTCAGGGTCTCCTGCACCTGCTCATCGGTGGCCACCGGGAATTCCTCGACCGTTTCGCCGGTGGCAGGATTCAGGACCTTATAGGTTTGGGCGCTCATTCTCGCTCCTGTCATAGTGCATGCAATGGACTGTCAGCTGGCGCTCGTGTCCGTGCCCGAACCTCCGATCGGGAGGGCTGTGAACCCGGTCACGAAGCTCTCCTCTGAGCATATCGTCCGTACGAGAATATAGCTACTACGAATTCAGTACGTACAGCAGATTTTCGGTTCGGAAACCGTAGCGCCAAAGCGCGAAGCAGGGCCGGAAGCGGTGCTCCCGGCCCTGTCGTGGGGTGTGGATTTAGCCGATGGCCGAACTCTTCCACCAGTCGATGCCGGCATCGCCCTGGGTGATGGTGGAAATCTGCTCCAGCTCCTGGGTGGTGAACTCGGTGTTCTGCAGCGCCGCCAGGTTCTCATCCAGCTGCTGCGTGGAGGAGGCGCCGATGAGCACCGAGGTGGCCGCGCCGTCGCGCAGCAGCCAGGCGATCGCCATCTGCGCCAGCGACTGGCCACGCTGTTCTGCCAGCTCGTTCAGGCTGCGGATCTTCTTCAGGTTCTCCTCGGTCAGCTGGTCCTGCAGTGAGCGGCACCCGCCGGAGCGTTCGACGTCGGTGGTGCCAGGTACTTGTTGGTCAGCAGCCCCTGCGCCAACGGGGTGAACGCGATCGAGCCCATCCGCTCCTGCTCCAGGGTTTGCAGCAGGCCGTGCTCCACCCAGGGGTTGAGCATGTTGTAGGAGGGCTGGTGAATGACCAGCGGGGTGCCCAGGTCCTTGGCGATCGCGGCGGCCTCGGCGGTGCGTTCGGCCGAGTAGGAGGAGATGCCACGTAGAGGGCCTTGCCCTGGCGCACCAGGGTATCCAGCGCGCCGATGGTCTCCTCCAGCGGCGTCTTGGGATCAAAACGGTGCGAGTAGAAGACGTCCACGTAGTCCACGCCCAGGCGCTCCAGGGACGCATCGGCGGAGGCCAGCAGGTACTTGCGCGAACCAAACGTGCCAAACGGGCCCTGCCACATGTCCCAGCCGGCCTTGGAGGAGATGATCAGTTCATCGCGGTAGGGGCGGAAGTCCCCGCGCAGCATCCGGCCGAAGTTCTCCTCCGCCGAACCGGCCGGCGGGCCGTAGTTGTTGGCCAGGTCGAAGTGGTTGATGCCCGAGTCGAAGGCATGGCGCAGGATTTCACGCTGGGAGTCGAAGGTTCGGTTGTCGCCGAAGTTCCACCACAGACCCAGCGAGATCGGCGGCAGCAGCAGCCCCGAGGCGCCGACGCGGCGATAGCGAAATGCTCGTAGCGGTCTTCTGACGCGACCCATGGGCGGTGTGAATCAACAACTGGTTGGAAGCGCTCGTACTCCACGGTGCACCTTTCTCTTCTTGGCGGCAGATGCCATTGCACAAGTTCAAGACTAGGGCAGGAAAAGGGCCGGATCCGATTCATCGGGGCCACGACGCACCCACCGGTACCCCATGGTTCACGGTGCTTAACATGAAGAACCGACCCGGGCGGCCAAGGAGGTAACGCCGCTTCGGATCGGTTCTTCTAGATCACTCGCACCTTGAGAAGGTAGTAACCACTATAGGAAGCGATTCTTGTTATTAGCTGTGCGTCGAATGAGCGGTCACATAGAGAAAGCGTGACGCGAGCGGTGCGGGGCCGGCCACGGCAATGCTTTGTGCGCGCCGGTTGGCACCGGACCGGGGACAACCCTGGTCCCGGTGCCATGGCGGGACGATGCCCGGCGCTCAACCAGGCGCTAGTAGTTCGAGGGCGGGTCCGAGGCGGGAAAGGATTCGTCCTCCCACTCCTCGACCAGTTCCTCATCATGGTCGTGCCGGACGTCCTCGTCGCTTCGTTCCTGAGGCTGCTGTGTCATGGCCCCTCCTTCCGCTGGTGCCCTAACGGGCAATCCTGAGGTACTTTCAGTGTTCTACTTTTCGCCCGGGTTGTCGAGGGATCGGCCCCTGCCCGCCGGTGGAAGGCGGAAGCCGCGCCGCCCCGGATTGGGCGGTGCCACCCGCACTGGGTTTTAATCGAAGACATGCCCAGCATCACGAACCCAGCCGACGGAACCGAGATCTTCTTCGACGATGACCGCGCCGCGGGCGAGGCCGTCGTCTACCTGCACGGTTCAGCACTCTCCCGCTCCATTTGGCGCGGCCTGGGCTACACGAAGACGGTGGGGGCCGGACGCCGCAACATCCGCATCGACCTGCGCGGGCACGGCAAGTCCGGCAAGCCGCACCGGACCGAGTCCTACACCATGGAGCTGATCACCGGGGACGTGCTGGCCGTGCTGGATTCCCTGGATATTGAGCGCGCCCACCTAGTGGGGTACTCCTTTGGCAGCCGCACCGCCCTGTCGATCGCACTGCAGCAGCCCGAACGGGTGCTTAGCCTGAGCATGCTGGGCGGAACCTACGCGATTGAAAGCGGCGAGATCGACGGGCTGTTCTTTGAGGCTACCTCCAGGTCCTGCGCGCCGGGGACATCGAGGGCTTCGTCAGCGGGCAGGGACGCCTGGACCCGGCGACCCGGATGGCGTTCCTGGCCAACGACCCGCTGGCCCTGGCCGCCTACTTCGAGGCCGCCGAAACCCTGCAGCGCCTGGAACTGGAGCAGCTGCGCGCCCTGCGGGTGCCGACCCTGCTGCTGGCCGGAACCCGCGACCAGCCGCGCTTTGAACACAACAAGGTGATGGCCCGCACCATGCCCCACGCCCGGCTGGTGCCGCTGGTGGACCGCACCCACGGCAGCACCCTGTTCCCGATCGAACCGGGAGCCACCCAGATTGCACAGTTTCTGGACCGCCACGACCGGTAGGAGCCGATGATGGTGAACCGCGCCAGCGCCCCCTTTGACCTTGCCGCGATCGGCCGGGGCCTTGCCTTCGGTCCGGCGCACACCCAAATCAGCCGGCGCCTGGGCGA
>NZ_BAXF01000087.1:0-7140 GCF_001310435.1 Arthrobacter sp. JCM 19049
GCCGGAATCTGCGGCGGCGGCGGTCAGGGCAGCGCGGTGGTGCTGCGCGCGGTGTAGCCGGAGCACACACCTCTACAAGCCGTTCCATGCTGTACGCATCTTCACGCCGTGGATGCGTACAGCTGTGTGCTTCCTGACTCATTCCAGGCTCTTCCCATTAACCCCTGCGCTTTCGCTACAGTGCATCTCAATCCAGGTCCTTCTTGAAGGAGATGAAATGTCCAGCGTCAAGCATGATGTTGTGGTTATCGGCGGCGGAAACGCCGGCATTTCAGTTGCGGCGAGGATGTTGCGCAAAGGCAAGCTGGATGTCGCGATTGTCGAACCCCGCGACCAGCACTTCTTTCAGCCCTTGTTCTCCCACATTGCCGCTGGTGCCGCAAAGATGAACGAGGCGGTCCGCCCCCAGCATTCTGTAATGCCCAAGCAGGCGCGGTGGATTCAGAACCGAGTCACCCATGTTCAGCCCGAGGAAAACACGGTGCTGCTGGCAGATGGAACGCAGGTTGAATATAAGCAACTTATAGTCTGTCCCGGGCTGCAGCTGGACTTCAACGCCATCCCGGGACTTCCTCAGGCCATGGATGGAGTGACGGGCAGCTCGGACTATGATCCTGCACTCGTCACCCGAACCTGGTCAATGATTGAGGGGTTGTCTAAGGGCACCGCAGTATTTGTGCAACCGCCCGGGCCCGCCAAATGTGCGGGTGCCGCCCAGAAGGTGGCCTACATGGCCTGCGATTATTGGCGTTCTGTAGGGCGTCTGGCGGACATTGAAGTACACCTGGTGGTTCCCTCCCCCACAGTATTCGGCATGCCTGATGTGGACGCCGAGCTCAACCGAAAAATCCGTGAGTACGGCATTGAACTGCACACCTCAAGTACCTTGGAGTCGGTCAATGCAGAAACACGTTCCGTGAACCTGGACGCCGGAGCAGAAAAGGTGACCCTTTCCTATGACCTTCTCCATGTAGTGCCGCCCCAGTCAGCCCCTGACTGGTTGAAAGCTACGGACCTTCCCCGTCCGGAAACTTATGGGGGATTCGTCGATGTCGATGATCAACATTTGCGCCATCGCAGGTATCGGAATGTCTGGTCGCTAGGGGACGCCGCCGGCAGCTCGAACTCGAAGTCCGGCGGAGCGTTGCGCAAGCAGACAAAGGTCGTCGCACTGAACGTGCTGGACGTCCTGGCGGGCAAGGAACCGCGCCATTCGTACAACGGGTATTCGGTGTGCCCCTTTACATTGAGCCGGGGAACAGCATTCTTTGCCGAGTTCGATCAACAGTACCGGCCCATGAAGTCCTACCCGGTATTGAAAATGGCCAAGGAACGACGCTGGCAGTGGGTCATGGACCGGTGGATTTTTCCCCAGATCTATTGGCACATGATCCTCAAAGGTCGCGCGTAGCTCCCGACGAAGGCGCAGCGCGATCAAGGCGAGAGTTGTTCGTAGTCCAACAGCCATCTGCCGTGGACGTCCTGGAACTAGGGCCTCGTTTACTGCTGGACGAACTCGTGCAATCGGTCGGTATTCAGTTCCAGGATCTGCCCGTTCAGCACGTGGGGGTGCGGCGTGTCAGAAAGCGCGCCGAGCACCAGCCGGATCAGGGTCCCGTGGCAGACAATCACCACACGGGAGTCACTGTTCTCTGCAACCAGCTTGCGCAGAGCACGCACGGCCCGGACCACAACCTCATCCTCAGGTTCGGTCTGTGCCATCAGCTCTTCAAGCTCAGTGGCAGCGAGCCCCCGAGTGCAACGACCTTCGGCCGCACGAAAATCACGTTCTACTAGGTCGTCGACTTCTTGGATCTGCCAGAGCCTAGATAATCGGCGATGATTTGTGCCGTCTGACGAGCACGAACTAGCGGGGAACACACAATTAAATCCCAGGGGCCTTCCTTGGACAGCTCTACCCTGCGCGTTCGGCCTGTTGCCGCCCGGTCGAATTCAACGGTACGTCGCTGCGGCCCTGCAGCCGGTTGGCCACATTCCAGGCGGTTTCGCCGTGTCGAACCAGAACCCAGCGTTCCTCAACCGGCTCGTGTTCCTCGCTCATGCTGTCTCCTGCCTTTGTCCCAGACGGGCCGGCAAACGATGCCGGTCAACGTCACTACTGCGTTCTGCGGACGGCCGGCAGGCCGTCGCTTCCGCGACTGAAGCGGGCCTGATCCCGTGGACCGGGCCCGTCTCCTATGGTGATTTGACCATATCGCTTTGCCGAGACTAGCGGTAGCTCGTGTCACCGCTCTTTCAGGAACCTTCCACCGACGCCTGCTCCCAATGCCGCAGCAGTATGCCGCTGAGGATGAGACGCCGCAACGATGTCTGCTTGCGCTAGATCAGGCGGGAACAGGAGCGGCCCTGAAATCTCAACGACCACCGCGCGCCGCACGCACTGTTTGATTCACGTGTTCAGGGTACTTAGTAGTGATACCGCGCCTGCAAGATCGTCACTGCGCGGTCATCAGCAATATAGGCGAGCCGATTGACTGCATCGATGCGCCGCAACCATGCGCCAGCCAAGGCGTGTTTTAGGGCTTCGGGTTTGCCGATCCTTCAGGGGGATCATCGCCCAGGATGTCTTCGATCAGCGCGTTGATGCGCTTGAGCGTTTTTCTGTCTTGGGTTTGCCAGTAGAGATCGTCTTCCCATCCCGCTTCAGTCCATGCGAGCACTCTGTCGCTCATGGGTCAATGAGCCCATGCTCAGTTGATTTTCCTTCCTGCGCTGATTGAAACGCTTCAAGCAGGCGCAGTGCGTTCTTGGGAGACCTCAGTAAGTAGCTTGTCTCGACCAAGGCGTCGTATTCGTCTTTCGACATTAGGATCGCCGAGTCCCGCTTGGACACAATCTCAACTTCCGTTTGGTCAAGATTGACCTTCTCCAACCCAAACAAAGCACGACGCGCTTCACTCGCTGTTATCGCCACAACCCCTCCTAGTCGTCCCGGGTGTGGTACCACTCTGGGATCGCTTGGACAGCTCTCAGAGCAGACATTTCTTGGGCAAAGTGTTGGTACGCCGGCGCGAAGCACCTTTGCCTTGTACCGGCTCCAGCCGTCGTGGTGCGTAGTCTCACGGCGCGCAGCCGGTCAACGGACTACTCTTAAGGGGAGAAATCTTTCCCCGCATTTGTAGGAGTCCCTCCATGACCGGCAGCAAAGTTGTTTCCTTCGGCCACTACCAGCCCGAACGGATCGTGCCGAACTCCGAGCTGGAAAAGCTGGTGGAAACCAGCGACGAGTGGATTACTCGCCGCGTCGGGATCCAGGAACGCCGCTGGGCCGGCGAGGGTGAAAGCGTGGACTTCATGGCCACCGAGGCCGCCAAGATGGCCCTGAACAACGCGGAGGGCATCGAGGCCAGCGACATCGATCTGGTCGTGGTGGCCACCTGCACTGCGCTGGACCGCACCCCGAACATGGCAGCTCGGGTGGCACTGGCCCTGGGCATGGAGCAGAACCCGGCCGTCATGGACGTGAACACCGCCTGCTCGGGATTCAACCACGCCCTGGCCACCGCCCAGCACGCGATTATGGCCGGCAGTGCCACCAAGGCCCTGGTCATCGCCTCCGAACGACTGACCGACGTCACCGACTTCACGGACCGCACCACCTGCGTGCTCACAGCCGACGGCGCGGGCGCCGTGGTGGTGACCGCCTCCCAGGAGCAGAGCATCTCCGGTGCTGTGGGGCTCGGTGCCGCAGATGTCCGACGCCGTGCGCATTGAGCACTCGAACAACGACAAGTTCGCCCAGAACGGGCAGAGCGTCTACCGCTGGACCGTCACCCAGCTGCCCAAGATCGCCAAGCAGATCATCGAGCGTGCCGGACTGGCCCCGGAGGAGATCGGTGCGATCGTGCTGCACCAGGCCAACCTGCGCATCATCGAACCGCTGGCCGAGAAGATCGGGGCCCCGAACGCACGGGTGGCCACCGACGTGGTCTACTCCGGTAACACCTCGGCCGCTTCGGTGCCGCTGGCGTTGTCCAAGATGATGGCGGACGAGCCGCTGCCTCGGGCACCAAGGCCCTGCTGTTCGCCTTTGGCGGCGGCCTGACCTACGCGGGCCAGGTCATCACCATCCCGTAACCAGCACCGCGCAGGCGCCGGGCCCTGGCCGGTCCGGTGCCTGAGTTGATTGGAGTGCCCAGCATGGAGATCCTGAGCAGCCGGGTGCTGCTGCGCCCGGTGGACCCGGTGGCCACCCAGCATTTCTACCGGCACACGCTCGGGCTGGCGGTGGCCCGCGAATTTGGCCCCGCTAACGCACCGGGCCTGGTCTTCCACCTGGGCAACGGGTTGCTGGAGGTTTCCGGAGCGCGCACCGCCAGTGAGCCGTCCTCCCTGCAGTTGTGGCTGCAGGTGCGACAGGTGGGCGAGGAGGTGCGGCGGCTGAGGACCGCCGGGGTGAAGGTGCTGCGCGAGCCGCGCACCGAACCGTGGGGACTGATTGAGGCCTGGATCCAGGACCCGGACGGGACCCGCATCGTGCTGGTACAGATTCCCGAGGATCACCCGCTGCGCCGGGATCAGCGTAGCTAACGCAGCGGCGGCCGGGCCGAGAACCAAACTAGGCGATGGGCGTGGACACCAAGGGTGTCCACGCCCATCCTCGTGCCGCGTTGCGTTCAGGACTTTAGAAGGTGATGACCGGCTTCAGCGTCGACCCGTTCGCCGAGTCGGCGAATGCCTGGTTGATGTCGGCGAAGTCGTACTTCTTGATCAGCTTGTCGAACGGGAACAGGCCCTGCTGGTGCAGGCTGACCAGTCGGGGAATGAATTGCTTGGGTACCGCGTCGCCCTCGATGACCAGATGCAGGTTGATCCCGGCCAGCAGCTGGGTGCCGATATCCACCTTGGCCTCCGTCCCAAGCTTCGCGGCCCCAACCAGCGCGCCGTGCCCACGGGTCGCCAGTGAGTTCGACATCTGGGTGAAGACCATCGGCACGCCGGTGGTGTCCAGGGCGAATTGGGCACCGCCGCCGGTGATTTCCTTGATCGCCGCGGCCGGGTCGGTCTCCTTGGAGTTGACCACGTGGGTTGCCCCGAGCTCCTTGGCCAGTTCCAGCCGCGACGGGACGATGTCCACCATGATGATCGTGGTGGCGCCCGCGGCCTTGGCGGCCATCATTCCGGCCATTCCCACGGCTCCGGTGCCGAAGATCGCCACGGAGGAGCCGGGGGTCGGCTTTAGCACGTTCAGCACGGCCCCCGAACCGGTCATGATGCCGCAGCCAGTGGGCCGAGAATGTCCAGTGGCACCTCATTGGCACCTTCACCGCACCGCGGGCCGGGACGTTGGTGAACTCGGCAAACGAGGACTGGCCAAAGAAGTGCGAGCCAACCGGACCGTTTTCATCGGAGAAGGCCTTGGAGCCGTCCGGGCGCTGGGCGCCGAAGTTCTTGTCGTAGAAGTTCACGCAGTACATGGGGTGCCCGGCCACGCACTGTTCGCAGTGGCCGCAGTAGGCCGGGCCGACCACGACCTTGTCCCCCACGCTGAATCCCTCAACGTCATCTCCGACGGCTTCAATGATGCCGGAGCCTTCATGTCCCAGGACGACCGGCAGCGGGACCGGGTACCACTGGTCGCGGATAATGGCATCGGTGTGGCAGACACCGGAGGCGACCATGCGCACCCGCAGTTCATCCGGGCGGGCTCATCAAGTTCGAGTTCACGGATTTCCAGGTCGGTTTGTGGGGACGTGGCTACGGCTGCTCGGGTCTTCATGGATCGCCTCTTTCCTCGGGGTAAGGGCGCTGCCGGACACGACCGGCAGCGCGGATGCCGGGTCCCGTGACGGCCTGGAAGCAACCACCGGTTCCGACATGATTTCCATGCCGCGCCCAGCTGTTATGCCCCGGCCAAACAGGACCCAAGCACAGCCTAAACCGTCAAGGTGAAATTTTCATTGACGCGTCACGTAATTGTGGTGAAGCCACTTCACGCGGCACGGGAGCGCCCGCCTCCCCTGCCCCCAGCGGCCATCGAAAAAGTCCTCCGGCTCGGCGTCCGCAGCGGCTGGGCATCCACGCGAGCCGCGTTCACTTGGGTCTTTGCAGACTTCTACAGCCAGATTTGACGTATGCAGCATCACATTGTCATACTCGACACCGTGAACCTGTCAGACAGCTGGACACCCGGACAGCAGCCGATCTCCCGCACCAGTGCCTCCGAGGCCGTTTTCCAGTCCCTGCGCACCGCCATTGAAGAACAGCGCATCCCGCTGGGCAGCAAGCTGGGCTCGGAAGCCAGCCTGGCCGCCGACTACTCGGTCAGCCGCTCGGTGATCCGCGAGGCCCTGCGCTCCTGCGCCGCCTTGGGCCTGACCCGCACCGAAACCGGACGCGGCACCTTCGTGGTCTCCCACCGACCCAACCGGGAACTGGTCCTTGGCGGGTTCTCCTCCTCCGACCTCTACGAGGCCCGGCCCCACATCGAAATCCCGGCCGCCCGACTGGCCGCCGACCGGCGCACCGAGGAGGACCTCGAACGATTGCGCGGGTTGATTGAGCAGATGGAAGTCGAAGACGACGCCGCCGCGTGGGTGGAATTGGACGCCGCCTTCCACGCCGCCGTGGCCCGCGCCAGCGGCAACTCGGTCTTCGACCGGGTGGTGGGGGACATCCGTGATGCGATGGCCCGCCAGTCCGAGACCGTCAACCTGGTCACCGGCCGCCGCGGCCCCTCCAACCTGGAGCACCGGCTGATCGTCGAGGCGATCGCATCCGGCGACGGGGACGCGGCAGGAGCAGCCATGGGTGAGCACCTGAGCAAGGTCCAGCAGGCCGTCTCGCTGATCGTGCGCAGCACCCCGTGAACCAGCCACCGAACAAGCCACCGCAAGCCCACCAGGATGAAGTGAACCAGGACGCCATGACCCCACCGCCTTCCAGCCAGTCCGCGACCGAGCAGGCCGCGGCCACCCAGCCACCCCTCCCTGCAGGAACTGGCGGCCTCCGGGCTGCCCGGGCACGTTCCGGTCGCGGCGGTGACCCGCGGAGAGACGATCGAGTCCGTGCACTACGGTTCGGCCGTGCTGATGGACCCGCAGGGCCGGATCCTGGCCTCGCTGGGTGACACCAGCTCGCGCTTCTACCCCGCTCGGCGCTCAGCCGCTGTCGCGTGGG
>NZ_BAXF01000088.1:0-7140 GCF_001310435.1 Arthrobacter sp. JCM 19049
CGGTGGAGCCGGACGACGCGCGCGGCCCCGGGCAACCTGGGGCCGGCCGCCAAGCGTCGGCCCAACCCACACCAAACTGAGCGAGAAGACGACCAGCGCCACGCAAAGGGTGGCCGTGAAAGGAATTCGAAAATGGCACAGCATCTCCCACCCGAGGCCCTGGATGAATGGCTGAGCGCGGCCGCCGCCGAACTGGGTCTGGATGAAAACGAGGTGGACATTGCCACCATCCTGGACGTCGCCAAGCACGTCGCCCACGACGTCGCGCGCCCGCGGCCCCTCTGAGCACCTTCCTGCTGGGTCTCGCCCTGGGACGCACGGGCGAACAGGGCTCGCTGGCGGCGCTCGCCGGGCAGCTGACCGAGCGGGCCCACCGGTGGGAGCAGGAAAACCCCCAGTAGGAAGATCTGGTGAGGTACTTCCCGGCCAGCAGGGCCTTCTAGAGGTCCAGGATCTGCCGGTTGTGGGGCAGCTGGCCGTGGAACGTAATCGGTACCGGGGCAGCACGGCCGGGCTGCGGGCCATCCATTGCCTGCAGGTGCAGGTGCGGTTCGGTGCTGTTGCCGGTATTGCCGCAGCGTCCCACGGGCTGCCCGGGAGCGAGGTGTTGTCCCACCTCCACCTTCACGCTGTCCTGCATGAGGTGGCAAAGCGCCACGATGATTCCGTCGTGCTCGATCATCACATGGTTGCCGGCCAGTCCCGGCCAGCCGGCGCGTACCCGGGCGCGCTGGCCCAGCGCGTAGCCAACCGAGGCCAGGGCGCGGTGGGCTTGATGATCCGGGATGGCGTGCTCAACGGCGATCACCCGACCGCCGCACGGGGCCAGTACCCTGCGGCCAAAGCCAGGGAACGCGGCAGCCGGTTCGCGCCCACGCCAGGTGTTCCACGTCAGTGGGGCACGGCGCCCGCTGTCACCCACGGGCACAAAATCGATGGCATGGGAACTGGCGAACAACGTCGTTCCATGGCTCGGCACACGGTTGACCGGACTATTTTGCACCAGCCACCTGCCGGTGAATGGGTAGTCCAGGTCGATCTGCGCTGTCATGGCAACCCCGTGGCTCGGTCATTTGCGTGTTGCCCGCATTCTTGCATCACCGTCTGGAATTTGCCGGTGAGCACGGGGTTGCCGAGCCGGACTGCGGTGCTGTGGAGCTGATCTTCCGTTGTTTCGCCTAGGCTTCGTGTGGCGCCAGGAAAGCCTTCGGAATCAGTTCGGCGCCGGAGACATTCTCCAGGAACTCCGGTTCAATGGGCACCCCGGTGCGCAGAACGCTGATCTGCCGGTGGGTTCGAGGATGACGCAGGCGATTTCCGAGCGGTTGCGGACCCCGCTCAAGCGCAGCCGGGAGAGCAGCTCGCTTTCCGAGACGTGAGTGCGCTTCAGATTTGCGGTGATGAATTCTTCCCCGGCCATCAGCAGGTACGCCTTGTTGTTGACTGCGGCCCGGCCCCGTGGAAATCGGCGCAGCTGACCGGTGAGGGCCTGCAGAACCAACAGGGTCACCAAGCCCAGCGCCCCGGCGGCCAGTGTGGGCGTGTAGCCGAGGATCGCACGGCCGATGACGGCGCCGAAAGCAACCACCGCGGCCAGGTCAAAGCTGGACAAGTTAGCCATCGTGCGCTGACCGAGCACTCGGATCGCCACGAGCACCAGAACGTATAGCGCAATCGCGGAAAGCACCACGCGCCCGGCGTCGGCCCAAGTTAGTCCGAAATCATGCCACACAAAGAATCCCCTCTAACATCGTCGCTGGGGTGCTTTCGCCCCAACCCATCCTCTCAATAGGCAGGCACCCGACCGAATTGAACCCAGGACAAAGCGCAACCGAATCGGTCGCAATCGGGGAGCAGACCGCCAGCGCATGAGACGGAGAGGACCCGGAACCTCTAATGTCATGGGTTGTGAACATGAGAGTGTTTGGGCCTACGGGGACCCGCGCGTTGAGAGTCCTCGGGCGGTTTAGCTAGTTAAACCGGGGCCTTACCACGGGCTCACCCATTATTCAGATCCTTCTTGATGCCCACTGCTGCGGATCCGAGGGCGATGGCGAAGCAAATCCAGAGTGCGCCGAACGCAACCGGGTATACGCCGCCGCCTATCAAGGTCATGGCGCCCATGAGCAGTCCGGTCAGGACCATGGTGATGGTGAAGCGGTGCGTGATGATCTTCTTCATGGTGTTGAGAATTGCCAGCTGTGTTTGCCGGGCGACCCAGGCAGTAGCCACATTTCGCGTTCTGGCTTCTGGAACTGCTCACTTCCCGCTCGCGGCCACGCGTGATCATGCTGGCTCACTGCGGTAAGGGTGCCGTGGCAAGCAAACGACGGAGACTCGCTCGTTCCCTTGCACTTCCTTCCTCTGATTATCGTTTCCCGTGCAGGAGAGTGGCCGCTTTTTCTAGTGCGTTTCCGGATCGGGGCCATGAGGTTGATTGTGCACGTCGAAGCCGACATTTTGACTCAGCCAACAACTCGGTTCCATGCCCGCACTTTGAATTCAGGAAGAGAAAAACCCCGTAGATTCATAACCTACGGGGTTCATCGTGGCGGTGACGGTGGGATTTGAACCCACGGTACGGGGTTACCGTACACAACATTTCGAGTGTTGCACCTTCGGCCGCTCGGACACGTCACCAGACCTGATAACTCTACAACGAAGGAAAGCTGAAAACCAAAACAACGAGGGCCGATTGGATGGCGAAGTGGCCAGAACCACATGGCGGCTATCCGTGTGGGTCAGCCGTAACTGTTTGCGCCGGCAAGGTTCTAGCGGCGCTTGGCGCGGAAGAAATCCAGCAGCAATTGAGCGCATTCAGCTTCCAAAACCCTGGGGTACACCTCGACCCAGTGGTTCAGCCGGGGTTCGCGCACAATATCGAATACCGAACCACAGGCTCCGGCCTTCTCATCCCAGGCCCCGAACACCAGCTTTGGGATGCGGGAAAGGACAATGGCGCCGGCGCACATCGCGCAGGCTCCAGGGTGACAACCAAGGTGCAGTCCTCCAGCCGCCAGCCATCATCCGTGCCGCGGGCCTGCAGGGCGCGAACGGCATTGCGGATGGCCACCACCTCGGCATGTGCGGTCGGATCTCCGCCGGCCTCGCGCTCATTGCGCCCGGAGGCCAGCACCTGCCGGTCGGGGGAGAGAATGACGGCGCCGATGGGCACATCATCGGTGGCCAGCGCGGCCCGGGCCTCATCCAGTGCCAGCCGCATCCACGTCTCGTGTTCTTGCACCATAGTGTCACCCACTTTACGTGGCGCAGTGCCACCAGCGTGCGAGCTGGGGGCGACAACGGTGCCCGGCGCCTCCCGAAGCTCCCGGGCCTGTTCGGTTGGGCACATTGGGCGGATTCAGTGCCCGAATCTCGGGTAAGGGGCTCGTCGGGGCAGATGGGCGGCTGGTAGATTTTTGCCTATGCGCGTACAGGTAGTTGACCACCCGCTGGTGGCACACAAGGTTTCGGTCCTGCGAGACAAGAACACGGCTTCGCCGACCTTCCGGCAGCTGACCGAGGAACTGGTCACCCTGCTGGCCTACGAGGCGACCCGCGAGGTGAAGACCGAAGAGGTCGAGGTCGTGACCCCGGTGGCCACGACCACCGGAATCGCCTTCGCCAAGCCCACCCCGCTGGTGGTGCCGATCCTGCGCGCCGGGCTGGGCATGCTGGAGGGGATGACCCGCCTGGTGCCCACGGCCGAGGTCGGGTTCCTGGGCATGGCCCGCAATGACGAGACCCTGGACATCATCACCTACGCCGACCGGGTCCCGAACGACCTGCAAGGACGCCAGGTCTTCGTGCTGGATCCGATGCTGGCCACCGGTGGAACCTTGCCGAAGCCATCAAGTTCATTTTCGAGCGCGGGGCCGCCTCGGTCACCTGCATCTGCCTGATCGCCGCCCCGGAGGGGATCGAACGCCTGCGCGAGATCCACGGCGAGGACGAGCGGGTCCACCTGGTGCTGGCCGCCCTGGACGAGCGCCTGGATGAGAAGGCCTACATCATTCCCGGGCTGGGGGATGCCGGGGACCGCCTGTACGGCGTGACCCCGCCCATGCACTAGGCCTTCTGGCCCCTACGCCGCCTCGGTTTTTGCCGCAGGCGGCGTTTGCGTATCGGCCAGCGGCAGCCGCACCTCAAAAACGGTGTCCCCGGGCTGGGAAGTGACCGTGATGGTGCCGCGGTGCGCCTGCACGATGCTCTTGGCGATGGGCAGGCCCAGGCCGGTGGTGCCGTCGGAACCCGCACGGGCAGCGTTGGCCCGGGTGAAGCGTTCAAAGACATGCGGCAGGAACTCGGGGTCAATGCCCTCGCCGGTGTCCTGCACCCGCAGCACCGCCTGTCCCACGTCCGCATCGGCCAGCACGCTGACCGTCACGGAGTTGCCCACGCTGGTGTGCTTGCGTGCATTGCCCAGCAGGTTGGTGATGACCCGGCGCAGCGCCGAGGAGTCGCAATTGATCGCCACCTCGTCCTGGGTGGCGATGAACGTCCACCGGTGATCCGGGGCGGTGACCGTGAAGTCGTCGGTGATTTCCCGGGCCAGGTCCACCAGGTTCGCCCGGGAGAGCTTGTAGGAGGTTTCCTCCTCCAGCCGGGCCAGCAGCAGCAACTGCTCCACCAGGCGCTCATGCGTGAACTTTGCTCCAGCACCCGATCGACCGCGCGCCGCCCGTCATCGGAGAAGTGCTCGGTGGCGGCCAGCAGCTCGGTGTAGCCGCGGATCGCCGACAGCGGGGTACGCAGCTCATGGGAGGCGTCGGCCACGAATTGGCGCATCTGCCCTGGGAACGCTCACGCACCTTCAGCGCGCTGTCCACATTGTCGATCAGCGCGTTCAGCGCCTGGCCCACGTTGCCCACTTCGGTGCCCGGGATCGCATCGTGCGGGGAGACCCGCTGGGTCAGCTCCACCTTGCCCGATTCCAGGTCGGTGTGCGCCACGGAGGAAGCCACCGCGGCCACGCGTTTGAGCGGGTTGAAGGACCGGCCAATGGCCCAGGTGCCGGCCAGGCCGGTGCTGATCACGGTCAGCACGCTGATCACCAGGGTCAACCAGGCCATCTCCCGCAACGCGTATTCGGTGGGTTCGGTGGGCAGCCCGGTGATCAGGATGCCTCCGGAGCCTGGTCCGGGCGGGCGACCAGCACATAGTCCCCGATCGAGAGCTTGCGGATCACCGGGCGGGAGTTGACCTCCAGGGACAGCAGCGGGTCGATGTCCGCGTCGGTGATCGTGATGCGTTCACCGGTGCGTTCATCCAGCCACGCCCCGAACGTCAGCTTGCCGTCCACGAAGCGCACGTTCAAGGTGCCCGAGGCCTGCCCGGGCGCGAACAGGTCATCGGGGGAGTTCTTCGGGGTGGAGTAGGCGGCGGCACGGTTCGCCGCCTGGGAGAGCTGCTCATTCAGCTGCGCCATCAGGGTCTGGCGCATGCCGGCGTTATAGAGCAGGCCAATGAGCACACACACCATCGTCAGGGCGCCGAGCAGGATCACCAGCAGGCGGCGCTGCAGGTTGTAGGGGGTGTGCTTGGTGGCGGGGGAGAACAGGCTCATGCCGCCGGCTTCAGGACATATCCCACGCCGCGCACCGTGTGGATCATCGGTTCGGCGTCCACGTCAATCTTCTTGCGCAGGTAGGAGATGTACAGTTCGACGATGTTCGCCTGGCCGTCAAAGTCGTAGTGCCAGACGTTGTCCAGGATCTGCGACTTGGACACCACCCGGCGGGCGTTGTTCATCAGGTAGGAGAGCAGGTCGAATTCGGTGGCGGTCAGCGAGATGGCCCGCCCGGCACGGGATACGTCGTGCGAATCCAGGTTCAATACCAGATCGCCCACCACCAGTTCGGAGGCGTCCGCGCTGGTGGCTCCGGAGCGTTCGACCAGCCGGTGCAGCCGGATGAGCACCTCCTCGAGGCTGAAGGGCTTGGCCACGTAGTCATCGGCCCCGGCCCCCAGCCCCTCGATGCGGTCCTCCACCGCGTCCTTGGCGGTCAGGAACAGCACCGGGACCTCCGGGAAGTAGGTGCGCACCTTGCGCAGCACCTCGGGCCCGTCGAAGCCGGGCAGCATCCAGTCCAGGACCAGGACATCCGGGGCGAAGTTGCGGGCGGTGGCCACCGCTTCGGGCCCGTCGTGCGCGATCGCCGATTCCCAGCCGAGCATCCGGGTGCCCATGGACACCAACTCGGCCAGCGACGGTTCGTCGTCGACCACCAGGACCTTGATGGCGGTGCCGTCCGGGTGGGTGAGCCGTGGGAGCTGTGAGGGAGAGAAACGCGAATCGTTCATGGTCTTACCTTCCCCCATGCCATTGGGCTGACTTTGTGTTTTACCTGTGTGCTTGCTGTGCCCCCAAGCCCGATTTTATGCGGTGCGCAGCCTTGCAGATAGCCGAATATTTGGTCAAGAGCAGCTCTGGGCGAATGTTTGCATCGTGAACAGCGTCCAGCGCTGAATGCTTATTCATGGCAATGTATAGGGTAGTCAGATTGATCGATCCTCGTCGTATTATTGCGCAATGCGTGGCTAGTTAAACGTTTAACGGAAACATTTGTTCAAAGTGGCAAAGGTCACAAATGGATGGCTTTGTCTCGCATCGTGGACATGGAGGTTGATTGTTACTTGCAAGTTCCAATTGTTACGGGGAAACTGGAGGGGTGAGTCAGGCGCAGAACAGCAAAACAGGCAGGTCACGGTTCCCGTGGTCGGGTCCCCAGTGCTGTTCTCGAATGCTTTGCGTCAGCGGTCAGCTCGCAGCGGAAACCTAGTTTTCGTCGCGATCCAGCCGCTGGCGGGAAACCAACTGTCGTGGGTGTAGAGAAGGACGCCCGCGGCGCAAGCAACAAGCAAACAAGAAGCATCAGCGCCAAATCACTTGGCCTTCGCATAGTTAGAGGAAAAACATGACGGCTGGATCCGGATACGTACACGTTTCAATTCGCAACGCGCAGAACCGTGCTGCTGCAGCACAGCGTTCGACAACTGGCGGCTATGCCCCGGCAGGCTACCGCCCACTGCGCGCCGTATCCACCAACCATGAGCCGCGCGATATTTCACGCCATCAGACCGCCGCCCCGGTCCAGGCCACCGGCGCCGGCTCGGGCAGCGCGGACACCACAGCCCGCG
>NZ_BAXF01000089.1:0-7120 GCF_001310435.1 Arthrobacter sp. JCM 19049
CAGCGCCTGCTCGGCCCAGCGGTCCGCCTGGGCGGAGAGCACGGTGTGGTACCCGTGGTCCCCTCCCGGTAGGTGGCCTGGAAGGGGGTGTCCTCCGGCAGCACCATGGCCAGTTCCAGCGAATCGACCGCGCGGTCGCTGATCAGCGCGCAGGCCCAGCTCGATGGCCTCGGCCCCGCGCTCGTCTGCGGTGTAGCCGATCAGCAGTTTCATGCGTCGACCTTGTTGCCGGCCACGAAGGAGTCCACCCCGTCGTAGTTCTGGTCGTACTCGGTGCCCTCCAGGGCGGCCACGATGCGCGCGGCGGTGCGACGACCCATGCGCACGGCCCCGTCCACGTGCTGGTAGCCCTCTCCGGCCAGGTCGGAGGAGGAGAAGTAGATTGGGCCGACGTTATCGTTCTGTGCCGGGCCGAAGCGGTACAGCCCGCCCAGGTCATAGCTGGTGGCGTAGGCCCCGCGGGTCCATTCCTCGCTGCCGAAGTCGGAGAGGTAGAAGACCTTGGGCTCCAGGGCCTTGGGGCCCAGGTACTCGGCCATTGCCTTGAGGATGTGCTGCTTGCGTTCGGCCTCGTTGAGGGCGAAGACCTCATCGGCCTTCACGTCGGAGACGAAGCCGACCAGGGTGCCGGTGCTCTCCCCGTGGTAGGTGTTGTCGTAGATTTCCTGGACCAGGCTGGTCGGGCCGAAGCAGGTGCCCGACAGTCCCTCTTCACGCCAGAACGGGGTGTCGTAGACGGCGTGCACCTTGATGACCAGGCCCATGGACTGGTGCTGGTGGGTGATGTGCTGCTTGCGCGGCAGCGGCGGCTCGTAGCTGATGCGCGAGTACAGGTTCGGCGGGATGGCCAGGATCACCTTGCGGGCCTTGACGCTCAGGTCCTTGCCGTGGGCGGTGACCCCGTCCTCGGACCATTCCAGGCGCAGCACCGGGTTGTCCAGGAACAGCACGCCCTCCTCCAGGCGGGCGGCCAGGGCCTTGGAGACTCCCTGCATGGTACCCACGATGCGGCGGTCCAGGATGAAGTCCTCATCGACCAGGTTGTCGAAGGAGCCGGCCGAGGCGGCCATCAGCACGGCCTGCAGCGCGGAGAAGGTGTGGGCCGGCTTGGTGAGCATGCCTCCGGCGATGAACAGCCCCACGTTCTGGCAGGCGACCTCGTCATCGCTGTGCTGGGCCAGGAAGTGGTGGAAGGAGATCTTGTCCAGCTCCTGGGCCTGCGGGTGGTTCCACGGGTGGTCCGGATCCATCTGGGCGGAAAGGTCGTTGAGCAGCCCGATCAGCTTGTTCATCTCGGCCACGGTGGATTCGGCGACCGGGAAGTCCTCGCCCTCATAGCGGATGGACTCGCCCTCGGCGGTGCGGTAGACGCTCTTGCCCTGCTTGTGACGCTCGAAGGTTTCCAGGCCCAGCTCACCGATCAGCGAGTACAGGGCGGTCTGGTCCGGGCTGATCCACTGCCCGCCGATCTCGATGGTCGCCCCGTCCATGGTCTCGGTCCAGGTGCGCCCGCCCACGCGGTCGCGGGCCTCGAGCACGGCCACGGACTTGCCGGCCTTCTGCAGTTCGTAGGCCGCGGTCAGCCCGGAAGGTCCCGCTCCAACGATGACAACGTCGCGTTCCAGCTGTTTCATGATCGATCTCTCCTGAAGACTATAAAATGAACATGATTCATTTACGCATTAAAGCATAGAATGTTTTCAGGCAAATGTGAAGCAGACCACGTCAGGGGAGACATTTCATGGGCACGACGGCACCGCGGCGCGCCGGCCGACCACGCACGGCCATCCTGGACCGGGCACGGATCACCCAGCACGCCATGGGCGTGGTCCTTGAGTCAGGCTACGAGTCTCTGACCATGCAGCGCCTGGCCCGATCCCTGGGGGTCTCCCCCTCGGCGCTGTACAACCACGTCTCCTCCAAGAACGACCTGTTGCAATGGATCCAGGAAACGGTGATGGATGAGGTGGACCGGGACTGCTTTGACACGATGGAGCTGGGCGCGGCCCTGGAAACCTGGGCGGTGAGCTACCGGTCGGTGTTTGCCCGGCATGTTCCGCTCATCCCGGTGATCGCGGTGCTGCCGGTGGCTGACTCCCCGAACACCCTGACCATGTATGAACGGGTGGCGCGGGCGTTGCATGAGCACGGGGTGCCCCAGGAGCAGATCGTGCCGATCATCGTGGCGCTGGAGTCCTTCATTTTCGGCTCGGCCATCGACACCTCGGCGCCTGCGGACATCTTCGACCCCGGAGAGCATCAGGCCAGCGCGCAGTTCTTCAGTCGCTCGCTGGATGCCCAGCAGGCCACGGGACGGCGCAACTCGGATGACGCCTTTATGATCGGCCTGCGCGCGATGATCACCGGTCTGCTGAAGGGAAGGTAGGCATGCAGGACCAGAAACCGCACTGGATTCAGCGCATCACCATCAAGCAGTGGAGCGCGGTGACATTGACCGTGATCGCGCTGGTCTTCATCCTGCAGAACCTCTACCGGGTCCGCGTGCAGCTGTTGTTCTTCCACACCAGCGCACCGCTGTGGGCGGTCATGCTTGGCACGCTGATGGTCGGCTACTTGATAGGGCGCTTCTCCACCCGGCGGTGACCCGGGCAAGGCGGATGGCTAGAACCTCCCGGACTCGACGCTATTCGTCGAGGATGGCCCACTCCCCCACGGCTTCGTTATTCGAATCGAACACGTCCTCCTGGCGCCGGCCTCCATGGGATACAGCTCCAGGTTCTTCGCCCAGTGCCGCAAGATCTCCTGCAGCTCCTCACGGGGCTTGAGCTGCATGGTTTCCGTGTCGAAATTTACCTCTAGGACGAAACGCATCAGGAACTTCCAATCTCTCGGATTGTGGTCATCCTATGCCTTCGTGCGCCGAAAAAGCGAGAAACGCACACGTGAGTCGCGCAATGGCCTTCAGGGGCAGCGGCGGGCATGAAAAAAGCGGGACCACTGGTCCCGCGATTTTTCTCCCCGCCCACGGCGATCGCCGTGGCCATTACATTGGGTAGTAGCTGTAGGCCGCCGACAAATTGTCCAGCAGCTCACTGCCTCCGACCTTGTAGGCCAGCAACAGCAGCCCGCCAAAGACTGCGCCGGTGAAGGCGCTGAAGCCCAGCGACAGCTTCGCCAGCGAGCGAACTTCCTTGCGGCTCACGGCGGCTTCGTCGTTCAGGTAGGTCTGCACGCTCTGCCCGAAGGTGGCTGCCGGAGTCAACGCCGGCACGCCCAGCACGTTGGCGGCGGTGTCAGTGGCCCCGTCCCGCAGGTACGCCACGGTCTGGCGGTTCTTGCGGTCCTGGCGCAGCTTTACGATGTTCGATCCGTGACGAGCCAAGAGGATGTCTTCACCGAGTGGGATCGTACTCATAATCGCTGCTCCTTAGAAAATTGTCGGGGTGTTATTTACAAGCTAACAGCCTTTTTTGACCCCTTAATACAAAACCCCGCTATTCGTTCACAACCTCACATACCAATGTGAGCGGAACCGCATGATTCCGGGGCAAAACCGGTGACCTGGGGCACCTCACGTACCGCCGCGAAAGGATCTGGAGGCGGCCAAAACAAATGTTGTTGAACTTTTAACCAAACGTTTTTACCACGTTTGTTTGGTTCAGCGGAGGCAATGCTGTGGCAGGCGTCGGCCGCGGGTCGCTGCGTGGAAGGTCTTGCCGCCGCGCGACTACCGGTCGCCAAGGGGTGCGCCGGATGCCGGGCAGCGCATGGCAAAGGGTCCACAGCCTTCGCTGCGGACCCTTTGCGGTCTCTTGCTGTATTTCTAGGCGCCGCTACGCTGTCTTGGGCTTGCCGCTGCGTGCCTCGTGGCGCGCATGCTTCACCTGCGCGCGCAGCTCGTCATTGCTCACTGCCGGATCCACGCGCAACCCCAACTGCTGGGCCTTGGCCAGCAGGTCCTCGCGGATCTCAGTGGCGTGCGTACGCCGGTAGCCCACGACCAGGACAGCACTGATGATTCCCAGCGCCACAATGGTCAATAATGCGGTCAGTACCAACACGTCAAATTGCTGCATCTGCCATCCTCCTTCCAGTCTCCCACTAGCTTCAACAACCGCAACCATCGATACATTCCCAAAACATGCCTAGTCACAACGGCAAGAGGGAAAATCCTGGAGCGGCAGAATTCAAAGAGGGGATTAACAATCCTAGCAAGAATATTCGAATAAAGCATACTTTGTGTTCAATTACGCTTTGGAGACGGAGCTAGCCAGTACTGCACGGGAGGCGCCCAGGCTTTTATCGGTAAACCACCGGCGAAGGAACGGTCAGGCTTCGACAGCTTGATGCCGGTTCACGGACGAGCTTCCTAACCCCTGGCGTCATGCCACCTTGTGAACGTCCTGGCCAGGCGGTAGCGTCCACAGTAGGTCCTGAAAGCCGGGACAACGAAGACCAACCACGTCGGAGGGCCGGCGGGCCCAGGGCCTGCCGCGAAGACAGAAACTGTCGCCGATCACGAAGGAGTCGGATCATGGCTGAAAAGCGTCGTGTCGTAATTGTCGGGGGTCACGGAAAGGTGGCCCTGCTCGCTGCCCCGCGGCTCGTCCGGGAGGGGTTCGAGGTCCATTCGCTGATCCGCAATCCGGAACACATCACCGATATCCGTGCGGTGGGTGCCACCCCGGTGGAAGTTGATATTGAAACCGCCAGTGCCGAAGAACTGGCCAAGACCTTTACCGGAGCCGATGCCGTCGTGTTCTCGGCCGGTGCCGGCGGCGGAGATCCCGAGCGCACCAACGCCGTGGACTATGAGGCGGCGGTGCGCACCATGCAAGCCGCCAAGCAGGCCGGAGTCAACCGCTATGTCATGGTCTCCTACGCGCGCGCCTGGTGGACGTCGACAACCTGGACCCGAAGGATTCGTTCTATCCTTATGCCAAGGCCAAGCACGACGCGGATGAGTACCTGCGCGGCACGAGCCTGGAGTACACCATCCTGGGGCCCGGCGCCCTGACCCTGGAGCCGGCCACAAAGAAGCTGCGCCTGGCCGACAGCCGCGGCCGCATTTCCGGGCACGAACCGGCGGGCACCGAGGGGCGCACCGCCCGGGAAAACGTTGCGGAAATGATCGCGTACGTGCTGGCCCACAATGCCGGAATCCGCCAGACCGTGAATTTCTTTGACGGAGACACCCCGATGAGCAAGATCGTCTCCTAACGCTCAACAAACTTCAGTGGCCAGTTCCCAAGGCCTGAGCAACGAAACGTCCAGGGAAGCACCGTGGTGCGGCCCTGGACGTTTTGCTGCGGGACTTCAGTATTCGGCGCTGCCGTGGCTGTGCTCAAAGACCAGTGAGGTCTGGGTGGTCGCCACGGCCGGGTTCGAGGACAGGTAGTCGAGCACGAACTGGCGCACGTCCGCGGAGTTGCGCACCGCCACGTGCAGCACGAAATCGTCAGCGCCGCCCAGGAAGAACAGCTGACGCACTCCGGGCTTGGCCTGCATGTCCTGGGCGAAGGTCGACATCAGGTGCCGGGCGCCGGGACGGATGCGAACGAAGATCAGCGCCTCCAGCTCTCGTCCGAGCACCTGCGGATCCACCTCGATGGTGAACCGGGAAATCACGCCGGTATCACGCAGCTGATTCAGCCGGGCCAGGCAGGTCGAGGGGGCGATGCCCAGCTCCTCGGCCAGGGAGTTGTTCGTGCGGCGGGAGTTCTCCGACAGCAGCCTGAGCAGTTTACGGTCCAGCTCATCGAGCTGCGCACGCTTGATCTCGGCCGAGACCGGATTATTCACCACTGTCGCACCTGCTTTCCCCTGGTTCGGCACTTGGCGCCGGCCTGCAGTGCCGATACCTGCACCTTTGACTGACGTTGTGATTCACCATCATAGGTCTCACTTGATTTCTTCCGGGCCTATTACCCGGCGGGCGCGCTTCCTGCGACGCAGGATCAGCACAGCACCAGCGCCACCAGCAGCACGATACCCACCAGCCACGGCCAGTCCAGCGCGATCCACGCATAGATGAACGCCAAGCCCACGGTGGTGTACACCAACGCCCAGATCAGACAGCCGACAATCACCGCCGGCAGGTAGCGCCGCAGCGGCATCCGGGTGATTCCGGCGGTCGCGTTCACCGCCGTCTGCACCCCCACGGTCAAGAAGCTCAGCGGCACGGCGAAGACGCCCCACCGGGCCAGCAGGGCCTGGGACTTGAGGTAGATCGGGCCGCGCAGCACCCGCTGGAAACGCGTCTGCTTCACCCCCGCGGCGATGCTGCGCCCGATCCAGTAGGTGGTGTTCGCGCGGATCATCGCCCCAAGGAAGAAGAACAGGTACGTCACCAGGTAGGGCGCGTCCTCGATCCACTGCATCATGGCAACGCGCCTACGGGACCATCTTGATGCGGCGCACCAGCAGCCCGCCGGCCACGCTGACCACCGCGGCGCAGATAAACAGGGTGGGGTACCCGCCCAGCCAGCTCACCGCGATCCAGGCGATCAGGGCGCGAAGACCTGCGGCAGGGAGTTGGCGATGTTGATGACGCCCAGGTCCTTGGCCCGGGAATCGGCGTGCGGCAGCACCTGGGTCAGCAGCGCGTAGTCCACCGCCAGGAAGGAGCCGAATCCCAGTCCGAGCAGCACCGCTCCGCCGATCGCCACCGGGAAGGAGGGGGCCACGGCCATGACCAGCGCCGCGGCGGCCACAATCAGGGAGGAGATCACCACGTAGCGCTTGCGCTTGCCGTCCCGGTCGGAGAGCTTGCCGGCCACCACCGAGGAGAGGATCACAAAACCGGCGTAGATGCTGCTGAGCACCAGCACCCCGGCGGCCGGTTCGGATGATTCAACCCATCCTGCAGGAAGTACAGCAGGTAGACCAGGATCAGCTGGCTGGAAAGGTATAGCAGGAAGCGGGTCAGCCAGGCCCAGCCGAAGTCCGGGTAGCGGACCGGGTTGATCCAGAAGCTGCGCAGGAAGCTGCCCCAGGCGAACTTCTCGCGGGCGCTGGCCGGCAGCACCACGTCCTGGCGCAGCAGCACGAAGGCACCGAGCACAGGGCAATCACCACCGCGACGATCGCGTAGCCGAACACCAGGTCGCTGGCGGCGACCATGCCGATGCCGGCGCCCACAAGGATACCCAGGGTCTGG
>NZ_BAXF01000090.1:0-7037 GCF_001310435.1 Arthrobacter sp. JCM 19049
CGAGTGGTTGCGGTCCTCGGGTTCGTGGTCGCAGGTTTCCACGGCGAAGGGCCCGTGTGGGTTGCCTCGAAGCAGCTGTCCACCAGCGCTCCGAAGCCTCCTGCCAAGCCAACTCCGCAGGCTCCCAAGGTCATTGGACAGCGCTGGTTCGTTGACCCCACCGCCGTTCGCAAGAGTGCTTCCACGACGGCCGGCTCGCTGGGAACAGTTCCTGCTGGCCAGAAGGTGGACCTGCTGCAGAGCAAGGGCAGCTGGAGCCAGGTGAAAACCTCAAAGGGAACCGGTTGGGTGCCCACCTCATCACTCATCACCACCGCCTACACCCCGGTCGGTGGACAATACCGGTGGACCACCACGAACCTGAACCTGCGGTCGGGGGCCGGCACGATGTACAAGTCGGTCGGTGTGCTGCCAACCGGGGAACGCCTGACGGTCAAGGGGACCTCCGCCGGGTGGAGCCGGGTCCAAACCAGCAAGGGAATCGGCTGGGTCAGCAGCAGCTATCTCTCCACCAAGCCCCGGCGGCCACTGCGCCCACGCAGCAGCCGGCCCGCCCAAACCGCAAGCACCCCGCCCCGAAGCCATCCAGTATCGATGGACCACCGCCAACCTGAACCTGCGCACCGGGGTTGGAACCAGCTACCCGAGCAAGGCAGTCGTTCCCCAGGCCGAAAAGGTCACCTACCTGAAGGCGGACTCCGGGTGGGCTTACATCTCCAGCACCAAGGCACCGGCTGGGTCAGTGAACGCTACCTGAGCACCTCCGGCCCGGCGACGGTGCAGCCCGACACCCGTGCCGTCATGAAAGCCGTCCAACAGCGGTTCGCTGGCTACTACACCTCCATGGGAACCCTGCGCTCCGGATCCGTGGGGCACAGCAGCGGCCGCGCGGTGGACATCATGATCCGCAACTACAAGGACCCGCAGTCCATCGCCGCCGGTAACCGAATCGCGCAGTTCTTGCTGGACAACCGCATGGAGCTGGGCGTGGAGTACCTGATCTGGCGGGACAAGATCTGGCTGCCGACCACCGGGTGGACCGAGTACTCCAAGTCCGGAAAATACGGGACCCAGTTCACCGGCAATTGGAATGACACCACCTTGCACAATGACCACGTGCACGTGGAAACCTATGGCAACGCCGCGACCGGCGGCAAGCTGGACGACAGCGCGGTGCGCTGACCCGCTGCCGTGCGTGTCGCCCGGCAGACAAGGCCGTGCCCTTGGGGAGATGATGGTGGCAAGGCAGTTCAACGTCCAGCATCCAAGGAGGACACCGTAGTGGCGAAGGAAAGCGGCACGCCGCAGGAATCGACGCTGATTGCACAGAGCGTGCAGGACTATGTCGAGCGCAACCCTGTTAAGTCGGGCAAGTATTCGGCAAAAAGGATCTTCGCCGGTCAGACGGTGCAGATTACCGAGATCGCATTCGACGCCGGGGTGGAGCTGCCCGATCACAAGGCCCGGACCCCAATCCTGGTGCAGGTCATTAACGGGGAAGTCGACTTCACAGTGGGTGGAGAAGTCCACCGCCTGGGGGTCGGCGGCGTGATCCACCTGGAGGAGATGGTTCCCCACGCCGTCTTCGCTCCCGAACCGGCACGCATCACGGTCACCTTCCTCAACCGCTAAACGTCCTCACCCGGACGAGGGACGCCGCCGAAGTCAACGAGTGCCGTAATCCGCCCGGGAATGCGAAGATGAAGCAATGAGCGAATATACCGAACGTGTCGCCTCGGAGCTGATTCAACCCATCATCCTGCTGGTCGACAAGGAAGACCCGGCCGGCGAGGACGAAGCCATTGCCGCCGTCGCACTGGCTTCGATCGCCGCTTTCCTGCAGGATCCGGTGAACCCAGCCTGGCAGCCCTGGGCGCATGGGGCTTTCGGCAAGTCGGTGCGACGGGCGAACCCCAAGCGTTCGCCAAGGTGCGGCAGGAGTTCCCCGAGCACGCCCTCATTGAAATTGGCGGTGCACAGGCCGCCGGGCTTGCCCCGGTTCCGGCCGATGACATGCCCAAGATCCTGGCTAAGCTGCAGGTCTCCGGCACACAGCTGCCGCAATCCGGCGGGGTGCTGGGCGGGCAAGTGGTGATCGTCCTGGACGCCTCCCTGGAGATGTCCACCGGCAAGGCCAGCGCCCAGGCCGCCCACGCCCTGTTTGCCTGGCTGCTGGAAGCCGACGAGGACATCGTGCAGCAATGGATCGCCGACGGCGCCACCCTGGGGGTGCGGCAGCTGAGCCGTGATGACTTCACCGCCAGCATGGAGCTTGCCCACGGCCCGGTGATTCATGACGCCGGACGCACCGAAATCGAACCGGGCTCGGCCACGGCCTACGTGCTGCTGGCCGGATAGCGTTAGGGCGGTAGCGCCCCACGGGGCAACGTTGGCTCTGGTTCCTTGCCGTCAGTTGTGCCAAGGTTGCACTAAGCGGCAGCGAGCGAAGGGACGCAGCAGATGGAGCACCCAGTCAACGGCGACTTGCCTCGGGGCGTAATTACGACCGGGGTCGATCAGCTGGCCGAGACCAATCCTTTTAAGCCGGGAAGAATTTCCCCGCACACCCATTACAAGGCCGATAACTTCCGGGTGACCGAGCTGGCCTTTGACGACCAGGTGGTCCTCAGTCAGCATTCCTCGCCGCACCCGGTGATCATCCAGGTGGCCTCCGGAAGCGTTGAGCTGGAGATCGGTGGAACGGTGCATCGGTTGGCCGCCGGGGCGATGATGCATTTGGAGGCGTCCCTGGAGCATTCGGTCACCGCCCTGGAGCAGGCGCGGCTGTTGTTGATCTTCCTGTACCACTAGCTGCGGGGCACACCGGAACCTTCACGGTTCGCCGTGGGGAATCCATTGTCACGAACCCAAGGTCAGGTGTATCAAATTTGAATGTTTGACCCCTCAAACATTACTCTGGGGGTGTGGCACGCAGAGGTGCCGCATTCTGCACACTGAGAATGGAGTCGGGGTCCGCTGATGCACCTACCCGAAAGCTGGAAACGGCGGCACGCCGTGACCCGCCCAGCAGCGCTCGCACTGGTCCTGGCCTTGCTGCTGGCAGGCTGCGCGGCGCCAGCCAGCACGGGTCCCAGCGCCGAACCCGCCGCCGATTCACGCCCCACCGTGCTCACGACGTTTACCGTGCTGGCCGATATCGCACACAACGTTGCCGGTGAGCATCTGCGCGTCGAATCGATCACCAAGTTCGGGGCGGAGATCCACGGCTATGAGCTACCCCCGATGACCTGCGCCGCGCAGCCGGGGCGGATCTGATCCTGGACAACGGGCTGGGGCTCGAGGCCTGGTTTGAGCAGTTCGTTGCGGACGTCGATGCGCCGCACGTGAACGTCAGCCAGGGCATCGAACCGATTGCCATCGCGCACGGGGATGCCAGCGGCCTACCCAATCCCCATGCCTGGATGAGCCCGGTCAACGTGCAAACCTATGTGCAGAACATGGCAGAGGCGTTTGCGGCATTGGATCCGCCGCACGCCGCCGACTACCGGCAGAACGCGGCCGACTACCAGCGGGAACTGCAGCAGGTGCACGATCAGCTGCTGGCCGACGTGGCCCACCTGCCCAAGACCAAGCGGGCGCTGGTCAGCTGCGAAGGCGCGTTCTCCTACCTGGCCCGCGATGCCGGGCTGCATGAACAGTACCTGTGGGCGGTGAACTCCGAATCCCAGGCCACCCCCGCAAGGTGGCCTCCACCATCGACTATGTGCGTGAGCACCAGGTGCCTGCGGTCTTTTGCGAATCCACGGTCTCCGATGCCGCGATGCAGCGGGTCGTTGAGTCCACCGACGCCGTCTACGGGGGAGCGCTCTATGTGGATTCGCTCTCCGAACCCGACGGTCCGGTACCCACTTACCTGGATCTGATCACCCACGACACCCGGGCGATCGCCCGGGCCCTGAATGGAAACGGAAAATGACACCAGCAATCGACGTGCGTGACGCCACTGTGCACTACGGGCCGGTGCTGGCCCTGGACTCGGCCAGCCTGCAGGTTCACCCCGGCAGCGTGTGTGCGCTGATCGGCATGAACGGCTCGGGCAAGTCCACCTTGTTCAAGACGATCATGGGCCTGATTCGCCCAGACACCGGCACCGTGCGGATCAACGGAATGGATCCGCAATTGGCGCGCAAGCGGGCCGCCATCGGGTATGTGCCGCAGAACGAGGCGGTGGACTGGGACTTTCCAATCTCCGTGCGTGAAGTGGTGATGACCGGACGCTACGGGCGGATGGGTTTCCTGCGCCGACCCAGCAAGGCCGATCACCGGGCCGTTGACACTGCCCTGGAACGCGTGGGCCTGGCCACGCACGCGGATCGGCAAATCGGCCAGCTCTCCGGGGGTCAAAAGAAACGCACCTTCGTGGCCCGCTGCATCGCCCAGGAGGCGACCATCATGCTGCTGGACGAGCCGTTCGCCGGGGTGGACAAGCGCAGTGAGGGGACCATCACCGAACTGCTGCGTGAGATCGCCGCGGAGGGCGGCAGTGTGCTGATCTCCACCCATGACCTGCATGCCCTGCCGAACCTGGCCGATGAAGCCGTGTTGCTGATGACCCGGGTTTGATGCACGGCAGCCCGCAGAGCGTGCTGCAACCCGAGAACCTGGCGCTGGCCTTTGGCCTGGACCCGATGAACCGAGGCGGAAAATGAATCTGATCGAACTGCTCTCCGAGCCGCTGGCTACACCTTCATGCTGCGCGCCCTGGCCGTGACCGTGATCGCCGCGGTGCTGTGTGCGGTGCTCTCCTGCTGGCTGGTGCTGATCGGCTGGTCACTGATGGGGGATGCGGTCTCCCATGCGGTGCTGCCCGGGGTGGTGATCGCCTACATCCTTGGGGCGCCGTTCGCGCTAGGGGCGGTGGTGTTCGGGCTGCTGGCGGTGGCGCTGATCGGGGGACTGCGCGACACCAGCCGGGTGAAGGAGGACGCGGCAATCGGGATCGTGTTCACCACCCTGTTTGCGTTCGGGCTGGTGCTGATCTCCGTGACTCCCAGCCACCTGGATTTGAACCACATCCTGTTCGGCAACCTGCTGGGTGTATCCCGGGCAGACCTGTGGCAGGTGCTGGCCCTGGGGACGGTCACCTTCGCGGTGCTGATCACCAAGCGCAAAGACTTCACGCTCTATGCCTTTGACCCCATCCACGCCCATGCGCTGGGCATGAACCCCAGGATCCTGGGAGCGGTTCTGCTTGGCCTGCTGGCCATGACCTCGGTGGTCGCGCTGCAGGCGGTGGGGGTGATCCTGGTGGTGGCCATGCTGATCATTCCCGGCGCCACCGCGTACCTGCTGACCGACCGCTTTGGACGGATGCTGGTGATCGCACCGGTGCTGGCCGCCTCAGCCGGGGTGGTGGGCGTGTACGCCAGCTACTACTTGGACGCCTCGACCGGCGGCATGGTGGTACTGGCCCAGGGCCTGATCTTCCTGGGGGTCTACCTCTTCAGCCCGAGGCAGGGGATGGTCGCCAAATCCGTGCGTGCGGCCCGGCGACGCAAGGCACTAACGGCCCGCGCCTAAGCCGCGGAGACCCACACGGCGCCGGAGGCCCGGCTGCCCAGGACCACGGTCTTGGCCTCGGGTCCGGCGCTGACCTCGATAGTGTCCGAGAACGGATCCCCACCGGTGACGTGCAGCCGGGCGCAACCACAATGCCGTGGTCGGAGAAGTACTGCAGCAGCTGCGAATCCGCATCCGAGATCCGTTCAACCACCACGTCGCTGCCCGGGGCGGTTTCCCCCAAGGGGTGGGCGTTGGGCATGTCGATTAGTCCGTCGGCGCTGGGAATCGGGTCCCCGTGCGGGTCCCGGGTCGGGTGGCCCAACAGCTCGTCGATCCGGCTGATCATGAAATCCGAGACCGCGTGCTCCAGGTGTTCGGCCTCCGCATGGACCTGGTCCCAGCGGTACCCGAGCATTTGCACCAGGAACGTCTCAATCAGCCGGTGGCGGCGGACCATGGCCACCGCGTAGGCGCGCCCGGTCTCGGTGAGACTGACTTCTCCGTAGGGGGCGTGATCCAGCAGGTCCTGCTGACGCAGCTTGCCCAAAGCCCCGGAGACAGTGGAAAGCTTCACCCCGGCCCGCTCGGCAATCACCGTGGGCGTGACCGGCTCATCAGACCACTCCTTGAGACTGAAAATGATCTTCAGGTAGTTCTGCGCGCTATCCGAAAGCTGGGTGACTGACACGTCTTACATCATAGTCAATGCTGATTGGTGCCAGCTTGGTGGACAGGCCCAGGCGTGGCCGCACCGACGCCTTCCCATCGGCCACGCAGGGCGCTGACCTATTCTGGACACCATGGATCCATGCCAGCCCCAAGAAGGCCTTCTGCGTCGCATCGCCCCGGAGGCGAGCCTGCTGCTGGGGGCGGGGCGGGCCGTCTTGCTGCAGCTGGCCGAACCGCGCATCGGCACCGCAGTGGTGCGCTACTCGAACTTTGTCGCCGACCCGCTCTCCCGGCTGCACAACACCCTTGCCTACGTCTACGCACTGGGTGCCGGCAGTGAACGGCAGCGCGAGCGCGTGGTGAACTTCGTGGACGCCGCCCACCGGCCGGTGCACGCTCCGCGCGATCCGCTGCACGGGACCCCGGCCTACTCCGCCCGTGACCCCCGGCTACAGGTGTGGGTGGCGGCAACCCTCTACGATTCGGCGACCCTCGCCGCCCGGCTGACGCTGCCGGCCCTGGAAGCGAACGATGAGGAGGCGTTGTACCGCGAGTACGCGGTGCTGGGAAGCGCGCTGCAGATGCCCGACGGTTTCTGGCCGGCGGACCGCGCGGAATTTGAACGCTACTTCCAGCAGATGCTGGAGCAGCTGCAGGTCACCGAGGAGGTGCGCCAGGCAGCAGATGAGCTGTTCACCGGGCGCCACGCCCCTGGTGGATTCGGGCGGTGCTGCCGCTGGTGCGGGATGTGACCATTGCCCAGCTGCCGCCGCGGGTGCGCGAACTCTACGGTACCGGCTCACCCCCACGGTGCGTCGGCGCTACGGCGCGGTGGTTCGGGTGCT
>NZ_BAXF01000091.1:0-6972 GCF_001310435.1 Arthrobacter sp. JCM 19049
CCGTTGCCGCCTTCGGCGCGGAAGGTGAACTTCTCGGCGCCGGGCTCCCCTTCGACATCCACGTGGATGTGCTGGCCGGCCAGGATCTGGCCGAACAGGATCCGCTCGGAAAGCTGGTCCTCGATCTCCCGCTGAATCGTGCGGCGCAGCGGACGGGCACCCATGGCCGGGTCGTAGCCGCGGGCCGCCAGCACGGTGCGGGCCGCCGGGGTCAGCTCGATGGTCATGTTGCGTTCCTCCAGGCGCTTGGCCAGGCGCTGCACGAACAGGTCCACGATCTGCTCGATCTCTTCCTGGCTCAGCTGCGGGAACACCACGATGTCATCGACACGGTTCAGGAACTCGGGACGGAAGTGCTGGCGCAGCTCCTCCTGGACCTTAGCCTGCATCCGCTCGTAGCCGGTGCGGGTGTCGGTCGAGGACTGGAAGCCGGTCATCACGCCCTTGGAGATGTCCCGGGTGCCCAGGTTCGTGGTCATGATGATAATGGTGTTCTTGAAGTCCACCACCCGGCCCTGGGAGTCGGTCAGGCGACCGTCTTCCAGGATCTGCAGCAGTGAGTTGAACAGGTCCGCGTGGGCCTTTTCCACTTCGTCGAACAGCACCACGGAGAAGGGACGGCGACGCACCTTCTCGGTCAGCTGGCCGCCTTCCTCGTAGCCCACGTAGCCTGGAGGGGCGCCGAAGAGCCGGGAGACGGTGTGCTTCTCCGAGTACTCGGACATGTCCAGGGTGATCAGCGCATCTTCCTCGCCGAAGAGGAACTCCGCCAACGCCTTGGCCAGCTCGGTCTTGCCCACACCGGTGGGGCCGGCGAAGATGAACGAGCCGCCGGGGCGGTTCGGGTCCTTCAGTCCGGCACGGGTGCGGCGGATCGCCTGGGAGATCGCCTTGATCGCCGAATCCTGGCCGATGACCCGCTTGTGCAGCTCGTCTTCCATGTTCAGCAGGCGGGTGGACTCTTCCTCGGTCAGCTTCACGACCGGGATGCCGGTCGAGTTGGCCAGCACCTCGGCGATCAGCTCCTCGGTGACCTCCGAGATTTCGTCCATGTCGCCATTGCGCCAGGACTTTTCCTTCTCGTTGCGGGCCTCGATGAGCTTGGATTCCTTGTCGCGCAGCGACGCGGCGCCTTCGAAGTCCTGGGCGTCAATCGCCGCTTCCTTCTCCAGGCGCACGGTGGCGATTTCCTCGTCCATTTCCTTCAGCGCCGGAGGAGCGGTCATGCGCTGGATGCGCAGTCGCGCCCCGGCCTCGTCGATCAGGTCAACGGCCTTGTCCGGCAGGAAGCGGTCCGAGATGTAGCGGTGGGCCAGCTGGGAGGCGGCCTGCAGGGCGCCGTCGGTGATCGAGACGCGGTGGTGCGCCTCATAGCGGTCACGCAGCCCACGCAGGATCTGCGTGGTCAGCTCCACCGTCGGTTCCTTGACCTGGATCGGCTGGAAGCGGCGCTCCAGCGCGGCGTCCTTCTCAATGTTCTTGCGGTACTCATCCAGGGTCGTGGCGCCGATGGTCTGCAGCTCACCGCGGGCCAGCATCGGCTTGAGGATGCTGGCGGCGTCGATGGCGCCCTCGGCGGCACCGGCACCGACCAGGGTGTGGATCTCATCGATGAACAGGATGATGTCCCCGCGGGTGCGGATTTCCTTCAGCACCTTCTTCAGGCGCTCTTCGAAGTCACCGCGGTAACGGGAGCCGGCCACCAGGGACCCCAGGTCCAGGGTGTACAGCTGCTTGTCCTTGATGGTCTCGGGCACGTCGCCGCGCACGATCGCCTGGGCCAGGCCCTCGACGACCGCGGTCTTGCCGACGCCCGGCTCACCGATCAGCACCGGGTTGTTCTTGGTGCGCCGGGAAAGGACCTGCATGACGCGTTCCATCTCATGCTCGCGACCGATCACCGGGTCGAGCTTGCCCTCGCGGGCTGCGGCCGTCAGGTTACGGCCGAACTGGTCCAGTACGGCCGAGCCAGCCGGGGCGCCCTCGCTCTGGCCGCCGGAGCTGACGCCCGCCGCGGCGGTGTCCTTCCCGCCCTGGTAACCAGACAGCAGCTGGATGACCTGCTGACGCACGCGTCCCAGGTCTGCACCGAGCTTGACCAGCACCTGTGCGGCCACGCCCTCGCCTTCACGAATCAGGCCCAGCAGGATGTGCTCGGTGCCAATGTAGTTGTGGCCCAGCTGCAGCGCTTCGCGCAGCGAGAGCTCCAAAACCTTCTTGGCGCGCGGAGTGAACGGGATATGTCCAGATGGGGCCTGCTGCCCCTTGCCAATAATCTCCTGCACCTGTTCACGCACGGCGCCCAGGGAGATGTTCAGGGACTCGAGCGCTTTGGCTGCAACTCCGTCACCTTCGTGGATGAGCCCGAGCAGCAAGTGCTCGGTGCCGATGTAGTTGTGGTTGAGCATGCGCGCCTCTTCTTGGGCGAGCACGACAACGCGACGGGCACGGTCGGTAAATCTCTCAAACATTGCGGCACACTCCTTGCTTACCAATAGTTCGATGCTACGCACCATGAGGCCGGGAATCTGCCTTGTTCGCCACAGGGATAACCGCGTGAGGTTGCCCCGGCGCCCGAGAAGGTGCGCCAACGACAATGACCGGGATGAAATCATCCCGGTCATTTTGCGTCGTGGCTTGGGGTGTTCGAAGCCTTAGCGCGAGCGGCTGCGCCCACCCTTGCGCTGCGCCGCGTAGTAGGCCTCCACCACATCCGCATTCAGTCGTCCGCGGGCGTGACCTTCATGTTGTTCTCCTTGGCCCAGGCGCGGATGGCCGGCGCCTCGCTGGTGGAGTTCTGCTTGGAGGAACGCCCTGCCTGGATGTAAGGCTCCATGGCGGCACGGAATTTCTCCGCATTTTCATCATTCAGGTCAATTTCGTAATGCTGCCCGCCGAAGCTGAAGGAAAATGATTCCGTGGCTTCTCCCCCATCGATATCGTCGATCAATGCAATTTGTACTTGGCGTGCCATGTTATTAGCCTCCGGGTTGGTACATCTTTGGTCGTTGAAATAATCTTCAGACCTTAACCTGTATCCATCATAGACAATAACGGCGATGATTTACGCATTAATCTTACGATTAACACCTAATTATCAGGGTGACCTTTATTATCTCCTGATTTCAGATCTACACCTGTAGTTCCAAAATCATTATTCTGATCAACTTCCGCCTGAGCTTGACGCTCCGAACGGTCGGCATTCATAACAGCTTGATAACGTACCAGAAAATCAGGGCGACAACGATTGTTGGAAGAATGGCTTCTACATAGGGCATATTATGCCTCCGGCTTTAGCAATGGGAACAGTATGGTTTCACGGATTCCCACGTCGGTGAACAGCATGACCAGGCGATCGATGCCCAGGCCGATGCCACCCATGGGCGGGGCTCCGTACTCCAGGGCCCGCAGGAAGTCCTCGTCCAGCTGCATGGCCTCCGGGTCTCCACCGGCGGCCATCAACGACTGCTCGGTCAGCCGCTCACGCTGGACGACCGGGTCGATCAGCTCGGAGAACGCGGTACCGCGTTCCATGCCCCCGATGATCAGGTCCCAAGCCTCGATGACACCGGGCTTGGAACGGTGCGGCCGCGCCAGCGGCTGGGCCAGCGGCGGGTAGTCGTAGACGAAGGTGGGGTCCATCAGGTTCGGTTCAACGATCTCGCCGAAGAGCTCGATGACCAGCTTCTGGGCATCCCATGCCGGGTCGATCTTCACCTCGTGCTTGTCGGCGATCTCGCGCAGCGTCTCGGCCGGGGTTTCCGGGGTAATCTCCATGCCGACGGCCTCGGACAGACCTGGGTAGACGCCGAGCCAGCGCCATTCGCCGTCCAGGTTGATGGTTCTTCGGGGTTTCCAGCACGCGTCCGGCGCCGATGGCGTCCGCGGCGTTGAGGATGATCTCCTTAATCCGCTCGGCCATCACGAACTGGTCGGCGTAGGCCTCATAGCATTCGAGCATGGTGAACTCCGGGGAGTGCGTGGAGTCCACGCCCTCATTGCGGAAGATGCGGCCGAGTTCGAAGACTCGATCCACTCCGCCGACCACGGTGCGCTTCAGGTAGAGTTCCAGGGCGATGCGCAGGGTCATTTCCTGGTCGAAGGCGTTCAGGTGAGTATGGAACGGCCGGGCCGAGGCCCCGCCGTGCACCAACTGGAGCATCGGGGTCTCGATCTCGACGTAGTCGCGCTCCTCCAGGGTGCGGCGCACGGCACGGATGATGGCTGCCCGCTTGTAGATCATTTCCCGGGCCTCGTTGCGCACGATCAGATCGGCGTAGCGCTGACGGACGCGCGTCTCCTCGTTCAGGTCGGCGTGCAGCACCGGCAGGGGACGCAGGGCCTTGGAGCCATCTGGAACTCATCGGCCATGATCGACAGTTCGCCGCGGCGTGAGGAGATCACCTCTCCCTTGACGAAGACATGGTCACCCAGGTCCACCAGGGCCTTCCAGTCGGCCAGACGCTCCTCGCCGACCTTCGCCAGCGAGATCATCACCTGCAGCCGGGTTCCGGCGCCCTCCGGTCCGCCCTCCTGCAGGGTGGCGAAGCACAGCTTGCCGGTGTTGCGCATGAAGACGATGCGACCGGCGACCCCCACGTTCACTCCTGTGGCCTGGTCCGGCTCGAGATCAGGGAACTGTTCGCGAACCTCGGCCAGGCTGTGGGTGCGCGGCACGCCTACGGGGTAGGCCTCTTCACCACGGGACAGCAGTTCGGCGCGCTTGCTCAGGCGCACCTGCCGCTGGTCGTTGGTGTTCTGGCTGTCTGCTGCAGGGGAATTATCTTGGGAAGTCACAGTACATCATTCTACGTGTGAAAATTCTCGTTGTGGCCGCTTCATGACTGGACTCTCACCTGAGGTTGGCCACAACAGCCAAAAGGCGGGCGCACGTCGCGCCCGCCTTTCTTCCGGCTACCAGATCTCGACGCGTTCGGCCGGATCCAGCCACATCCCGTCACCGGCTGGGTGCCGAAGGCCTCGTGGAAAGCATCCAGGTTCTTTGGCACTTGGTTGCAGCGGAATTCGCCCGGCGCATGCGGTCGGTGGTCACTCGAACAACTGCGGTTTCCGGGCGAATCAGCGTGCGCCAGCATTCGGCCCAGGCGTAGAAGAACCGCTGGTCCCCGCTGACCCCGTCAATCACCTGGTCCTGCTCGATGCCGCGGGCGGCCAGCTCAAGCTTGTAGGCCTTGTACGCGATGCCCAAGCCACCCAGGTCGCCGATGTTCTCCCCCAGGGTGAGCTTGCCGTTAACCTGATGGTTCGGGGCTTCGCTTGGGCTGAGGGCATCGTATTGGTCAACCAGTTTCGTGGTCAGCTTTTCAAAAGCTTCCCGGTCTTCCGCTGTCCACCAGTTCTTCAGCTGCCCGCTGCCGTCGTACTGCGAACCTGATCATCAAAGCCGTGTCCGATCTCGTGGCCAATGACCGCGCCGATCGCCCCGAAGTTCGAGGCGAGGTCGCGATCGACGTCAAAGAAAGGCAGGCGAAGGATCGCGGCGGGGAAGGCGATTTCGTTCAACAGCGGATGGTAGTAGGCATTCACGGTCTGCGGGTACATGAACCACAGCTCCCGATCCACCCCGTCATCAATCTTCTGCAGTTCACGCTTGAACTCGAACTCGTTGGCGGCCGCCAGGTTCGCGATCACGTCCTGCGGGTCCGTGGTGATGCTCGAGTAGTCGATCCACTCGTTGGGGTAGCCGATCTTGGGACGGAACATGGACAACTTTTCGAGCGCCTTCTCGATTGTCTCCTCCCCCATCCACGGCAGGGTGGTGATCGAGTCCCGGTAGGCCTCGATCAGCCGCTCCACCAGGTGGTCCATGGCGTCCTTCGCCTCCGGCGGGAAGTGCTTGGCCACGTAGAGTTGTCCCAGGTCCTCACCGACGGCGCTTTCAGTGAAGCTGACCCCACGCTTCCAGCGCTCCTTCAGGGTTTCCACTCCGCCCAGCTTCGCGGCGTAGAACGCGAAGTTTTCGTTGACGAAGGGGCTGGAAAGGTAGGGTGCGAAGGAGCGCAGCACCTGGACGGTGAGCCAGGCCTTCCAACGCTCGAGGGGTTCTTCCTCCAGCGTCTGGCCCAGCGCTTCGAAGAAGCTGGGCTGCCACAGCACAACCTCGGCATAGTACTTCGGTTCAATTCCCGCGCCTTGGAGCCAGTAGCGCATCCCTGGGAAAATCTGGAGCAGTTCTTCATCGCTCATCAGGTTGTACCGGGCTTGGGCATCGCGGACCTTGACGCGATCCCAATGGTGGGAGGCAATGACTTTCTCCAACGCCACGACGTCTTCGGCGGCCTTCGACGGATCCGCCACTTCACCGAGACCCAACAGGCGTGCCAGGTGCTCCTGGTAGTCGCTGACGGTCGAGGCGAACTGCTCTTCACGGTAGTAAGACTCATCCGGTAGGCCCAGTCCACCTTGCAGGAAGGTCAGCAGATTGCGCTCGGGATTACCGGCGTCATTCATGGCGCCGGCCTGCAGGAAGCTACTGATGCCCTTGCGGTAGAAGCCTCCGGATAGCTCAATGAGCTCTTCGGCAGTGGAAACCCGTTGGATATCCTCCAGATAGCCGCGAACCGGCTCGATCCCCTTGGCCTCGATGGCTTCCTCATTCATGAAGCTGCCATACAGGTGGGCAATGCGTACTTTATCCGGAGCCTGCTCGGTGCCGGATTTCACGGCTTCGACGGCATCTTCGATGATCGCATGGACCGCAGCTTCCGCCTCGTCACGCAGTTCCATGAACGAGCCGTACAGACCCTGGTCACTGGGGATGCTCGCCGAGGCAAACCACTTGCCATTCGCGTTGCGGTATAGATCGTCCTGCGGCCGAATGGATTCGTCGCGGTATTTCAATGCCTTCGCGCTCAACTAAATGCTCCCCTGTCCAAACGTGACTGTTTCTACCTCTGTACTGTAGTCAGCTGAGCGCCGCTGGGGGCAAAAGATGTTGCCCCGTGCGCCAAC
>NZ_BAXF01000092.1:0-6908 GCF_001310435.1 Arthrobacter sp. JCM 19049
TCTTTTCGGGCCTGCTGCTGCACGTCGTGCGGCACGATCACCACGGCGGGCGCGGAGGTGGCCAGCGCGGTGCGCAGCGCCCGGTCAAGCACCGGGATCACCTGTTCGGCGGTGGTCACTTCCTCCCGGTAGGCGGCCACATCCTGGAACATGCCCTCCAGGTCGATTTCCTGCTGGTATTCGCTGCCCAGGGAGGGCCGGTTCTGCTGCCCGACGATGGCCACCACCGGAATGCTGTCCAGTTTTGCGTCGTACAGGGCGTTGAGCAGGTGCACCGCCCCGGGGCCCTGGGTGGAGGTCATCACCCCGATGTCCACCCCGGTGCCGGTATCGGCCTGCTGGCCAAGCTGGCCGAGCGCGTACTTGCTGTGCGCCACCGCCATGAACCCGGCGGCTTCCTCATGCCGGGCCTGGATGAACGGCATGGATTTGCGCCGCAGCGCGCCGAGGAACGTGTTGATCCCGTCCCCGCTGTAGCCGTAGATGCGGGTGACGCCCCACTCGGCAAGCCGGTCCACGAGGGTATCGGCCACTAGTCGCTCAGTCATTGCTGCCTCCTGTATGTGCTCTCGCGCCGCGCCCCGGCTGCCAGCCGGCAGCCGGGGCGGGTGGGTAGGCCCTGGGGTCAGTCCAGGTCCGGTTCGTCTCGGTGGTCGCCCTGGTTGGCGGGCCGGGCTTCGTCCACCCCTGGGTCGATGTCCTGTTCGAGCTGCGGGTCGCCCACGATCCGCTCCTCGTCGTCGCCCTCCAGCGGCCCGGTGCCGAAGGCATGTTCGTCGTCCTCGTCCAGAATGGCGTCCTGGCCGCGCAGCGGATCCTCGGATTCCAGGGTCTGCGGGGCGTCGGAGGAGCCTTCGCTGACCGGCTGGCTGTCGCGTCCGTCGATCGGCTCGTCGATGTCCTCGTCGCGGCGCACGTCGTCAAATTCGGAGTTGTTCAGGGTCATGTCCTCAGTCCTTTCGTTCGCGCCGGTGTTCGTGGGTGCATTCTCCAACGGGTTGGGGTCGGTCGATTCGTTGTGGTGGGTGTGCGAGACCTGGAGCAGGCGCACAATGGAGGAGGTTTCGGCCAGGCGCTGGCGGTGCTGCTCGCGCAGCAGCTTCAGGGTGACATCCTCAAAATCCGGGTCCTCGGAGGCCACCGCGTCGGTGGCCACGACCACGGCCAGGTTCGCGGCGAACGCGTCCGAGGCGGTGGCCGCCACGCAGGTGTGCGAGGACACCCCGGCCATGATCAGCGAGGTGACCCGGTGCTGCAGCAGCTGGGTGAGCAGTTCGGTGTTCCAAAAGACGCTGTCGCGCCGCTTGATGATGCTGATGGCCCCGTCCAGGTCCAGTTCACTCAGGTTCTCGGCCTGCTCGGTGCCCTCGAACAGGTAACCCTGTTCGTCCTCCAGCATCTTCAGGGTCCAGGTGGAGCCGTCGCGCTTGTGCACGGTGCGGGCGTTGATCACCGGTGCCCCGGCCTCGCGGGCGGCGGCGATCAGGCGATTGCAGTTGGCCACCACCTGATCGCGCTTGGCGGCCAGCTCCTCGGTCTCAAAGAACGCGTTCTGCAGGTCGATGAGCAGCAAGGCCGGATGCCGGAAGTCCCCACTGAGCTGTGTCATGCTGCCTCCTGTTGGCTCTGGCCCGCGGGCCGGCTAGCCGACCTTGGCTTCCAGCTGGCCGGTCCAGCGCTTGGTGATGGCCTGGATGACCGCGGCGCTGGCTCCGGAGATCGCGGCGAAGACCAGCAGCTTGGGCACGGTGGCCTGCTGCTGTTCCTTTGGGTTGGCCGGGCTCGGCGGCTCTTCGCCGGTGCCCTTGCGCCAGACGGCGCTGATGAGCTTGGTGCCGACCAGTCCGGCCAGCATCGACACTCCCAGACTCAGCAGACGGATCAGGATTTTCATTTCTATCCCCTTACTTCCCGCCGGTGGCGGGCTGTTGCTGATGGTTGGTGAATTGGAAATTGGTGGTTGCGGATAGTGGCTGGGTGCGAAGAAGCCCTCGGTGCTTCGGCCAGCCGCCGTGCTTCGCGATTACTGCGTGGGCACCTGCGACGATTCGCTTCCCTCGGCGCAGTGGGAGCAGCAGAACGCTCCGCCCTCCTTGCGCACCGGGTGGCCGAGAATGGCACACTGACAGTGCGCGCAGCGCGGGGCCATCATGTGGATCGCGCATTCAAAACTGTCAAAGTGCCGGGTCATCTCGTCGCGGGTGATACTGAACATGTCCTGGGCCGTGTTTCCGCAATTGGCACAAGTTTGCATGGTCCTTCTCCTTTCCGTGATCGAGTCCGGTTCGTTTCGCACCGGTTGCCACCACCCTGTCATCTGGCCGGGTTCAGTCCCAAGGACGTCCAGCAAGATCCCAGCCAGCGATAAGTGGGCGGTTATTCGCGGCGGACCTGCTCCGGGTCCTTGTCCGGGCGCCAGCCGCGCCACACCGGATGGCGCAGGCGCCGTCCCGGGTGGTCTCGCTGTATTGCACCTCGCCGACCAGCTTCGGGCTGACCCAGTGGGCGTCGCGCTGATCGGCGGCCGGCACGTCCTTGGCCGGCGGGGTCTTGCGGGTGAGCTTCTGAAGGCGGGCGCGAATCTGGGTCAGCTGTTCCTGGCGGAACCCGGTGCCCACCCGCCCGGCGTAGTGCAAGGTGCCCTGCTGGTCGGGGATGGCCAGCAGCAGGGAGCCAAAGCTGGAGCTGCGCGCCCCCTGGCCCTGCCGCCAGCCGATCACCACCACTTCCTGGTGGGCCTGGTGCTTGATCTTGATCCATTCGCGCTGCGCCGGCCCGGTTCATAGCTGCTGTCGCATTCCTTGGCGACGATGCCTTCCAGCCCCAGCTCTTCACTGGTGGCCACCGCGTCCGGCGCCGCCCCGTGGTGGGCCGGTGGAATGTGGATGAAACGGCCTTCGCGCACCGCCTGCTGCAGCCGTTCGCGGCGCACCTGGTAGACCTGATCGGTCAGGTCCTGCATCGCTCCACCCTCACCGGGCAATGCCAACACGTCAAAGAGCATCAGGTGCACATCCGGTTTCCCGGGACCGGAGCGGGCCTTGGCGGTGGACCGCGAGGACTTGGCGGTGCTGGACAGCCGCTGCTGCAGCAACCCGAAGTCGGGGCGCCCCGTGGAATCCAACGCCACGATTTCCCCGTCCAGGATGCTGCCCTGCGGGGCCAGCCCGGTGATTTCAGCCAGTTCGGGGAACAGCTCGGTCAGGTCCTTGCCGTTGCGGCTGGTGATGCTCAGCTTTCCCCCGGTGGTGCCCACCAGGCGCGGTAGCCGTCCCATTTCATTTCAAAGGACCAGCATTCGTCCGGGTCGATGTCCCCCAGGCTTCCGGCGGTGGCCAGCATCGGACGCAGTTCGGGCAGCTGCGCGGGTCTCGGCCCGTTGCCGTTAGTTTTGCGGGTGGCCCGGGCCTTGGGGCGGGAAGCCGGTGCGTCTGGTTCCTCGCTCGGTTCCGGTTCGGACCGCTCGTGTTCGGAGGGCTGGTCCTTGGTCAGCTGCAGCAACCAGTTGCGCTCCCCACCCATGTTCTTCGCGTGGATGAGCACGAAGCGGCGCGGTACGCCCTCCAGCCCACCGTCGGGGCGTCCCTCCAGCACGGCGATGACCTTCTTGTCGTCCTCCCACTCCTCGATCCGGCAGGTGCCGGTGTCCCAGATTTCCACGGTGCCCGCCCCATACTCCCCCTTGGGGATGCTGCCGTGGAAGCTGGCGTATTCCAGCGGGTGGTCTTCGGTCATGACGGCCAGCCGGTGCACGCCCTGGCGCAGCGGCGGTCCCTTGGGCACCGCCCAGGACACCAGCACCCCGTCGTGTTCCAGCCGGAAATCCCAATGCAGGCGGCGGGCCTGGTGTTTCTGGATGACGAACGTGGCCTGCTGCCCGACCGTGCGCAGCGTGGTCTTGGTGCGTGGTTCGGGCACCGGCTCCGGGGTCTTGGCCGCATCGCGCATGGAGCGGTAGGTGGCCAGCCGATCCGTGCTGGCCGTATCGGCCAGCGGGGTGAGCGGGTCGTTGCCCTCCTCCAGGCGCTGCAGCACCTCCGGGTACTCCAGGTGGCGCAGGTCCGGATCCTCCAGTTCCTCCCAGTGCCGGGGAACGGCCACGGTCGGGTGGGCGCGTCCGCGCAGCGAATACGGGCAGATGGTGGTCTTGGCCGCGTTGTTCTGGCTCCAGTCCACAAGCACCTTCCCCTCACGCAGCGAGCGCTTCATGTTCGAGACCACCAGCTCCGGCTGGCCCTGCTCCAGGGAACGGGCCATCTCACGGGCGACCGCGGAGATCTGCTCGGAAGTATGGGTGCCATCCAGCGGCGCATACAGGTGGATGCCCTTGGACCCGCTGGTCACCGGCAGCGCCTGCATGCCCATCCCCTCCAGGATTTCCCGGCACCACTTGGCCACCTGAACGCATTCGGCCAGTCCGGCCCCGGGCCCGGGATCCAAGTCCAGAACCATGCGGTCCGGGTTCTGCGGGTTCAGGGTGGGATCAAAGCGCCACTGCGGGACATGGATTTCCAGGGCGGCCACCTGCCCGAGCCAGGCCAGGACCGCCGGTTCGTTGACCAGCGGGTAGGTGTTCACGTGATCCGAATGCTGGATCTTCCCGGTGGGAATCCAGCTGGGGGCCGAGTCCTCCAGGTCCTTGCGGAAGAACGGCTGCAGCGGCTTGTCCTCCGTACCGACCCCTTCGACCCAGCGTTTGCGGGTGGCCGGGCGCCAGGCCGCGTAGCTGATCAGGGTGGGCGCCACCCGGGCGTAGTAGTCGATCACCTCACCCTTGGTGGTCCCGGTCTGCGGATACAGCACCTTGTCCAGGTTGCTGACCCGCAGGGTGTGTCCGTCAATGCTCACGCTCTGTTCGCCGCCCCGCCGAGCCATGCGTCCCTCCCTTATCTGCCGCACGCTTCCCGCGTGCCGGCTACTGCCATCGTGCGTTGGCCCGGCTCCTTGCTCAAGGCCCGTGCCGCTGTTTCCCACTGTGCCCTGCCGGGTGACGGTGCCCAACCGCTCATGGCAAGCTTTGCGGTTGGCCGCCCCGCCGGCGCACAGCGGGCCGGGTGATGGCGGAAGAACCATGAAGTTTGCTGCGCCCCCTAGTCAGCGCCGCTGCCTTCCTGCTTGACTATGCCTATGCGTGCTATCTGGACAGGTTCTATTGCGTTCGGGCTGGTCAACGTGCCGGTCAAGGCCTACAGTGCGGCCAGCGACCACGACATTGACCTGCATCAGGTTCACGACAAGGACGGCGGCCGGATCCGCTACGAGCGGCGCTGTGAGGTGTGCGGGAAGAAGATCACCTATCAGCACATCGACAAGGCCTACGACACCGGTGAGCAGACCGTGGTGCTCACCGACGAGGAAATGGATGCGCTGCCCTCGGAGAAGAGCCGCGAAATCGATGTGGTGCAGTTCGTTCCGGCAGAGCAGATTGACCCGCTGACCCTGGAGCGCAGCTACTACCTGGAACCGGATTCCAAGTCCCCCAAGGCCTACGCGCTGCTGCGCCGCACGTTGGAGCAGACCGAGCTGATGGCGGTGGTGAAGTTCGCGCTGCGCCAGAAGACCCGGCTGGGCGTCCTGCGGGTGCGTGACGATGTCATGGTGCTGCAGTCCATGATGTGGGGCGATGAATTGCGGGAAGCCGATTTCCCTGCCGCCCATGGTGCGGCGAAGATTTCCCCGCAGGAGCTGAAGATGTCGGCGGCGTTGGTGGAGCAGTTCACCGGGGATTTCGATTCGAGCCAGTTCGAGGACGACTACCAGAACGAGCTGCGCACCCTCATTGACGAAAAACTGAAGCAGGGGGACGCGCTGGACACCGACGCCACGTTCGGTGAGGCCCCGGCCGAGACTGAATCCTCCGGGGAGGTCATTGACCTGATGGAGGCGCTGAAGCGCAGCATCGATTCCAAGCGCGGCGGCAAGGCCAAGGCGGCCACCCGCTCGAAGCCGGCCAAGGACGCCGAGGCCGAGGATGAGGACGCTGATTCGGGGTCCGGCGGCAAGAAGACGGCGGCCAAGAAGGAAACAGCCACCAAGGCACCAAGAAATCCACGGCCACGAAGACAGCGGCCAAGAACTCCTCGGACGAGAAGACCAGCACCACAAAATCCACCGCGAAGAAAACCGCGCAGAAGAAGACGGAGACCAAAAAGTCGGCAGAGAAGAAGCCGGCCGCTAAAAAGACGGCGGCCAAGAAACCGGCGGCCAAAAAGGGCACCACCTCCAGCGCGAAGAAGTCCACAGAGACCAAACGGCCCCGGAAGAGCGCCTGAACACTCTTCCGGGACCGTTCGGCCCGGTGGTTCCCTAGGGCGTTAGCACCACCTTGATGCAGCCGTCCTTCTTCTTCTGGAAGGTCTCATAGAGCTCCGGCCCGCGGGAGAGCGGGGCGGTGTGGGTGACCAGGTCGTCCAGGCCCAGCGGGTCAGCTGAATCCTCGGTCAGCGGCAGCAGGTCATCGATCCAGCGCCGCACATTGCACTGGCCCTGCTTCACGGTGATCTGCTTGTCGAACATCTCCAGCAGCGGCATCGGGGTCACGGCCCACCGTAAACCCCACTGAGGGAAATCGTTCCGCCGCGGCGCACCGAGGACACCGCCGAATGCAGCACCGCGGTGCGGTCCACCGCCGCATGCTTCATCGCCAGTTCCGCCACCGGACCCGGCAGCAGGCCGGTCGCCTGCTGCGCCACCCAGGCTGCCGGTGAACCGTGCGCTCCATGCCCACCGCGTCAATGACCGAATCCGGTCCGCGACCGGTCATTTCCGCCAGTTCCTTGGCGCTGGAGGACTTGAAGTTCAGGGTTTCCACCCCGTGGCGTGCGGCCATGTCGCGGCGTTCGGCCACCGGGTCCACCCCGATGACCCGGTAGCCAGGTGGGTGGCGATGCGGGAGGCCATCTGGCCGA
>NZ_BAXF01000093.1:0-6849 GCF_001310435.1 Arthrobacter sp. JCM 19049
CCACGAAAATGGTCAGCGCGATCGCCATCAGGAACCCCAGGTGCAGCCGGGAACCGGGCAGCGCCGGGAAGACGGCGGTGGAATCAAGCACCGGGGAGATCGGGTTGGTGCCTCCGGGGCGGCGGAACGCCGCGGTGTTCATCAGGTAGTCCAGCAGGTACAGCGCCACATAGTTGAACATGATCGTCAGGATCACCTCGTGCGCGCCGGTGCGGGCCTTGAGCACGCCCACCAGCCGCCCCAGATCGCGCCGCCGAGCAGACCGAAGATGATCACGACCAGCAGGTGCAGCACGATCGGCAGGTGCCAGGCGAACCCGGCGTAGGCGGCCATCGTCGCGCCGATGATGATCTGCCCTGCGCGCCGATGTTGAACAGCCCGGCCCGGAAGGCCAGCGCCACGCCCAGCCCGGCACAGATCAGCGGCGTGGAGACGGTCAACGTCTCCAGGAACGGGGCGAAGCCGCGCGCCGAGTTGTAGATCGAGCCGTTGAACAGCGCCACATAGGATTCGGTGCCCGCGTGCCACAGCGCGGAGAGGAAGTCGGTGGGCCGGGCGAAGAAGTACCCGGCGGTCTTGATGACCTTCTCGTCGGTCACGGCAATCAGCAGCCCGCCGATCACCAGGGCCACGATCACCCCCAGCACCGAGACCATGCCCGGGCCCTGGGTGATCTTGCGGAACAAGTCGTTGCCCTGCTGCGCGGCGCCGCCGTTGGGCGGCTGCACGGTCTTGGTCTGGCTCACTGGCCTTCTCCTTCCGCCTGGTGTTGCGCCATGGCTTCCTCGGCCGATACCCCGGCCATCATCAGTCCCAGCACCTCGCGTGGGGTTCCGGCCGGCACGATCCCGTTGACCCGGCCCTTGTAGAGCACCGCGATCCGATCGGCCAGCTCCATCACCTCATCCAGCTCGGTGGACACGATCATCACCGGGGTGCCGGCGTCGCGTTCGGCCACGATCCGCCGATGCAGGAATTCGATCGAGCCCACATCCACGCCGCGGGTGGGCTGCGAGGCGATGAACAGCTTCAGCGGGCGGGAAAGCTCGCGCGCCATCACCACCTTCTGCTGGTTGCCTCCCGAGAGGCTGGAGGCCGGGTTCAGCTGGTTGTCGGTGCGCACGTCGAAGTCCTGGATCTGCTTGGCGGCATTGCGCCGCAGCTCGCCCAGGTTCATCGACACCCCCTTGGCGAAGGGGGCACGGTCGTACAGGTCCAGCACGAGGTTCTCCTCGATGGAGAACTCGGCGACCAGCCCGTGCACGGAACGGTCCTCGGGCACGAAGCCGACCCCCGAGCGCAGCACCTGCTTCACGCTCTGGCCGATCAGCTCCTTGCCCTGCAGCTTCACCGAGCCTCCGGTGACCGCCTGGGTGCCCAGGATCGCCTCGGTCAATTCGGTCTGGCCGTTGCCCTGCACGCCGGCCACAGCCAGGATCTCGCCCTGGCGGATGTCGAAGGACACCTGGTCCAGGGTCGTGGTGCCGGCCTCGTCGACGACCGACAGGTCGCGCACCTGGAAGGTCGCCTCCCCGGGCACCGCCGGCTCCTTCTGCAGGGTCAGCTGCACCGAGCGCCCCACCATCAGGTTGGCCAGTTCGGTGGTGTCGGTGTCCGGTTCGACGCTGCCCACGACCTCGCCGCGGCGGATCACGGTGATCACATCGGAGACCGCCTTGACCTCGCGCAGCTTGTGGGAAATGAACACGATCGAGGTGCCGTTGGCCTTGAGCTGGCGCATGATCTCCAGCAGCTCGTCGGTTTCCTGCGGGGTGAGCACCGCGGTGGGCTCATCCAGGATCAGCACCTTGGCCTCGCGCACCAGCGCCTTGATGATTTCCACGCGCTGCTGCACGCCCACCGGCAGGTCCTCCACCAGCGCGTCCGGATCCACGTGGAAGCCATAGCGTTCGGAAATCTCCCGGATCTTGGCCCGGGTGACGTCCAGGTCCAGCACGCCGGCGGCCTTGGTGGCCTCCGAACCCAGCGCCACGTTCTCGGCCACGGTGAAGACCGGGATCAGCATGAAGTGCTGGTGCACCATGCCGATGCCCGCGGCCATCGCGTCGCCCGGGCCGCTGAACTCCACCGGCTGGTCGTCGACCAGGATCTGCCCCTCCGTGGCTCGTAGAGCCCGTAGAGCACGTTCATCAGTGTGGATTTGCCGGCGCCATTCTCGCCGAGCAGGCAGTGGATTTGCCCGTCATCGACCACCAGGTCTATGCCCTTGTTGGCATAGAAGGAACCGAAGGCCTTGGAGATTCCCCGCAGTTCGAGTTTCACGATCCCACCATCTTTGGTTGTTTGGGTTCAGGTTGGACACAGTCATGGAGCGCACCAGCCGCGCACCGCTCGGGCGGTGAGCGGTGGCACGCTCCATGACGGTTAGGGGTGTTGTGGCCCTTACTTGGGGCTGGCCTGGGATTCGACCTTCAGCTCGCCGGAGATGATCTGCTGCTTCAGCGCCTCCACCTCGGACTTGGTCTCGTCGCTGACCTCATCTTCGAAGTTGTGGAACGGGGCGATGTCCACGCCGCCGTTCTCCAGGGTGCCCACGTACGGGGTGGCGTCGAAGTTGCCCTCGGTGTCTTCCTTGATGACGTCCTCGACGGCCTGGTCCATGGTCTTGATGACCGAGGTGAGCATGACGTCCTTGTAGTCCGGAGCGGTTTCAAAGCCGTCGGAGTCAACCCAGACGAGCTTGACGTCCTTGCCGGCCGCATTTTCTTCCTTCACCGCGGCGCCGGAGCCCTTGCCGACCGGCCCGGCGACCGGCATGATCACGTCAGCACCCTGGCTGATGAAGGTCTTGGTGACCTGCTTGCCCTTGTCCTGCTTCTCGAAGTCACCGGTGAAGGTGCCGTCCTGCTTGTCCTTGTTCCAGCCCAGCAGCTTGACGTTCTCGCCCTTGTCCTTGTTGAACTTCTCCACGCCGTCGGCAAAGCCGTCCATGAAGATGGTCACGGTCGGCAGCTTGATGCCGCCGTAAGTGGCCACGGTGCCGGTCTTCGAAGTGGCAGCGGCGACATAGCCGGCCAGGAACGCGGCCTGGGCGGTGTCGTAGATGATCGGCTTGACGTTCTCGATTTCGTTTTCGTACTGGAAGTCAACGATCGCGAAGTGCTTGTCCGGGTTCTCCGCGGCGGCCTTCTCGGTGGCGTCACCCAGCAGGAAGCCGATGGTCACGGTCATGTTGCAGCCGGCGTTCATCATGCCCTGCAGGTTTGTGGCGAAGTCGGCGTTGGACTTGGATTCGGCTTCCTTGGCCTGGATGCCCAGGTCCTCTTCGGCCTTCTTCAGGCCGCGGTAGGAGGACTCGTTGAAGGACTGGTCGTCGAAGCCGCCGGAGTCCGAGACAATGCAGCCGGTGTAGTCCGAGTTGTCGGCGTTGGCGCCGCCTTCTTCCGGGGCCTGGCCACAAGCGGAAAGGGCCAGTGCAGAAATACCGAGCATGGCAGCGGCCACACTGGCCTTACGCGATGCGAAGCGCATGTAATCCTCCATAGAGCGTTGCGAGATATCCGGGAGGCCAGGCACCTGCAACCCAGCGGAAAACTACTTTGCCGTTCGCTGCGCCAGTGCTAACGATCCCATCGTTTCCATAGCCTATATGAGATCAGCACAGGTACACCGGCTGGAGATTACAAAGCGGTAACTTGCAACACATTCACGGCAAGCGCTTAACGTCAAAGGCCACGTCAGAGCGTTTTACGTCGTTGTCAAAGATCCACTAAAAATTTTCGCCCGGGCTGGGCGCAGAAGCACTAGTCAAGGTCGGCAATCGCGCGCAGACACGCACCGACCATCACCGAGGCCCCCACCCCGATGCATCGCTCATCGGGAATATAGTCCCCACGGTGCAGATCAAACGTCTCCCCGCCCGGGGTGCGGTGCCCAGGCGCAACATCGCCCCGGGAACCTTCTGGGTCATCCAGGCGAAGTCCTCCCCGCCCATCGACTGCGGGGTCAGGCCGATGTTCTGCGAGCCGATTTCAAAGCGGGCGGCGCTTTCAATCAGCCCGGTCTCCTCGGCCGTGTTCACCACCGGCGGCACCCCGCGGGTGTGCTGCAGCTTGATCTCCACGCCGTAGGGGGCCGAGACCTGGCGGACCGTCTCATCCAGCAGCTGCCCGGCGGCGAACCAGGCCTCCCCATCCAGACAGCGCATGGTGCCGGCCAGGTAGCCGGTGGCCGGAATCGCGTTAGGGGCGCTGCCAGCGTGAATTTGGCCCCACACCACCGACACGGCCGAGCGCACGTCGACCTTGCGGCCCAGCACCGCCGGGACCTGGGTGGCAATCTGACTCATCGCAAACACGACGTCCTCGGTCAGGTGCGGGCGCGAGGTATGCCCGCCGCGGCCGTTGACCTCAATGCGGATGGTGTCGCTGGCCGAGGTGATTGCCCCGATGCGGGTGCCGATCTGCCCACGTCGATGCGCGGGTCGCAGTGCAGCGCCAGGATGCGCGGCACCTCGTCCAGCACGCCCTGTTCGATCACCGACAGCGCGCCACCGGGGATCTTCTCCTCCGCCGGCTGGAAGATCACCCGCACGCGGGCATTGAGCAGCCCCTCGTCATCCAGCTTCTTCAGGGTCAGCGCGGCCCCGAGCATGACCGTGGTGTGGATGTCGTGGCCACACGCGTGGGCCACCCCCTCGTTGACCGAGGCGTAGGGCAGGCCGGTTTCCTCCAGCACCGGCAGCGCGTCGATGTCCGCACGCAGCCCGATGGCAAGCTCCCCGCGGCCCACATCGACCCAGGCGCCGGTGTTGTTCATCGGCACCGGTTGCAGTCCGGCGGCCCGCAGCTGGGCCAGGATCATCTCGGTGGTGCGGTATTCGGCGAAGGACAGCTCCGGATTGCGGTGCACGTCGCGCCGGAAGTCGATCAATTCGGGCAGCAGCTGCTCAACCCAGGGCTTGACCGAGGGATGGTGGCATTCCGATACTTCACTGTCCGCATCCTTCGAAGATACGCGTCGGTAGGTCCGCTGGGATAGTTTCTGCGTAATCTTGCAGCGAACCGTGAAACACTGCTGCCCATGCCAGGCCACGCCAAGGGCTTGCCAAACACCTCGGCCCCCGCACCGCACCCCAAAAACGGGGGCGACGCGGCCGAGGCGTTGCCGTCCGGCAGCCGGCTCCGGTTAGGAGGCCTGGTCCTCGCGGATCATCTCGGCGCAGCGCTCACCAATCATCATCACGGTGATGTTCGGGTTCACGGTCACCAGTTCGGGCATCACCGAGCGTCGGCCACGCGCAGGCCCTTGACGCCCTTGACGCGCAGCTGCGCATCCAGCGGGGAGAGCACATCGTCATCGGCGCCCATGCGCACGGTGCCGGCCGGGTGGTACACGGTGTTGTGGGTGCGGCGCAGGTAGTCGAAGATCTCCTCGTCGCTCTGCACGTCCTGTCCCGGGTAGAGCTCCTGGCCGGCCCATTCGGCCATCGGGGACTGGGCGACAATCTCACGGGCCTTGCGGATCCCGTAGGTCATCACCTTGCGGTCATGGCCCTCCGGGTCGGTGAAGTAGCGCGGATCCACCATCGGCTTGTCGCGGAAGTCCCGGCTGCGCAGGCGCACGGTGCCGCGCGACTTGGCGTGGGTGACGTTCGGGGTCAGGCAGAAGCCGTTCTCGGTGCTCGGGTAACCCTGGCGCAGGGTGTGCATGTCGAAGGGCACCGACCCGTAATGCATCATCAGGTCCGGGCGGTCCAGCCCCTCTTCGGTGGCGGCGAAGATGCCGATCTCCCACCACTGGGTGGAGGTTTCCACCATGGGCTTCTTGGCTTCCCACTGGATCACGCCCTCCGGGTGGTCCTGCAGGTGCTCGCCGACGCCCGGAGCGTCGACCACGACCTGCACACCCACCTGGGACAGGTGCTCGGCCGGGCCGATGCCCGAGAGCATCAGCAGCTTGGGCGAGTCGATCGCGCCGGCCGAGACGATCACCTCGCGCCGGGCGTTCAGGGTGGTGGTGCGCCCGAACGCGCCCTCCACCACGTCCACGCCGGTGCAGTTGCGCTCGGCGTCGAAGTTCAGCTGGCGCGCCTGCAGGCCGGTGAGCAGGGTGAAGTTCTCCCGGTTCCGGATCGGGTGGATGTAGGAGACCGACGAGGAGGAGCGGGTGCCGTCTTCGCGGCGGTTGATCTGGAAGAAGTTCGCGCCGTTGATCACGGTTTCATCGTTGTTGAACTTCGTCCGGGGCAGGCCGATCTGCTCGCAGGCGTCCAGGATGGCCACGCCGCAGGGGTCCTCGGCCGGAACGTTCATCAGCTTCACCGGGCCGGAATCGCCATGGTGCGGGGCCTCGGGCCCGGCGTCCTCATTGGTTTCCAGCTTCTTGTACAGCCGGTAGGCCATCTGCGAGTTCCACCCGGTGGCGCCGAACTTGCTCTCCCACTCATCCAGGTCCTCGCGTGGGGCCCAGAAGGCGATGCAGGAGTTGTGGCTGGAGCATCCGCCCATCACCTTCGCGCGCGAGTGGCGCATGAACGAGTTGCCGTTCTCCTGCGGTTCGATCGGGTAGTCCCAGTCGTACCCGGACTCCAGCAGCTCCATCCAGCGGTTCAGCTGCAGCACCTCATCGATGCCGCGGTCATCGGGGCCGGCCTCCACCAGCGCCACGCTGACCTCGGGGTCCTCACTGAGTCGGGCCGCCACCACGGCGCCGGCCGATCCGCCGCCGATGATGATGTAGTCGAAGTCGGTTTTTGCGCTGTCCTGATGCATCAGTCATTCTCCTCGTCGTTACTGCACGATTGCGTTGCTACACTTCTGCGTTACCTTGCGTTGGCATTGTCCTGCTCAGTGTCTGTGTCTGTGTTTGCGGCCCCGTCCGCGCCGG